>DATKPX010000538.1:0-4788 GCA_035523855.1 Allostellaceae bacterium | reverse complement strand
GTGAAGGAGGCCCTGGTCCTGCCCGGCGCGGTCGACGCCGGCCTCGAAGGCGGCCATGTCGGCCACCTCGCCGGTGCCGCCGAGCCGGCCGAGGATGCTGTGGCGCCACAGCACGCCGAACACCTCCCCGGTCATATGGGTTTCGAAGCCCTCGATGTGGCCATTGATAAGGCTCGCATATTTGCTGTGGGTGCCCGGCAGGCAGACCGTGGCCGTCGCGCCAGTGGTGCCGAGGGCGCCCAGGATCTGGGTCTCCTCGCCCCGCATCACGTCGGGCACCCCATGCCGGTCGCGGCAGGTGAGGCCGGGGACGATGAGGGCGCGGCGCCCCTCGCCCCAGCGGACCTCGCCGCAGGCCTGGGCAAGGGCGGCCGGGTCCGCCGGGCAGTCGAGATAAGGCACCTCCCGCCAGCCCTGGCGGCTGCCGATCATGCCGGACATCAGCACCGGGCCGGGCTCGGCCCCCCAATCGGCGACCTCCGCCGCCAGGACCTCGGCGAAGGCGCCGCCCTCGACAGTCAGGATTCCGCGCGGCGCCGAGCGCCGATCGAGCACTTTTCCGCCGGCGCCGATCCGATAGGCGCGAAAAGAGCTTGTTCCCCAATCAATCGCGATCATGTCTGAGGATAGGGGATGTGGGTCCGAGCGTGAAAGCGCTGGTTGCGATGACAAAACGGATGGAAAGCTGCCTCTCACCCCTCGGGGTCGGGTCAAGCCCGGGAGAGGAGCCATTGCATTGAAAATTCCTCAACTTTGTTCGGTCATCATCCCATCCCTGGGATCCAGCTCACACCGAAAGACCGGTCCCGACCCCGAGGATGGCGAGCGCCGATGATACCGAAGCCGGTGTCAGCGGCGGCGCGGAGCGCGGCGGGCGGGCCCGGGCATAACCGATGACCGAACAGCTTCTACCCGGTACCCCTGCCATCTCCCGTCCCGATGCCGCCCTGCTGCGGCCGCGCCGCCGTTTCGGCCGCGGCGCCGAGCGGACGATGCTGTGGACGCTGCGCCTCATCGTCCTCGCCCTCCTCGCCTGGGGCGCGACGCTGGAGGCGCGGAGTTCCTTCATCCAGTCGGCGCTGGCGGTGAAGTTCACCCGCAACTTCGGCTTCAGCGTCGAGTCCGGCCCCAACGAGGAGCTGCGCTTTCCGCGCAACGGCCCCTATGACGAGCGCCTGGGCTATGCCCGGCTGCCGGCCTTCATCGACTCCCTGAAATCGCACGGCTTCGATGTCACCCACCAGGCGGTGATGTCGCAGGAGCTCGACGAGTTCGTGGCGCTCGGCGGCTATGCGCTCTACCGCGAGAAGGGGCATGCCGGGCTCAGGCTCCTCGACCGCGACGACACGCCGCTCTACAGCGCCAGCTACCCGGACGCGATCTACGAGGATTTCGCCTCGGTGCCGCCGATGGTGGCAAACACCCTCGCCTTCATCGAGGACCAGCACCTCCTCGACACCAGCAACCCCCAGCACAATCCGGCGGTGGACTGGAGCCGCTTCATGGTCGCCGCCGGCGGCCAGGCCGAGGGCATCATCGACAAGCGGCTGCGCCGCGGCGGCGCCAGCACGCTCGCCACCCAGATCGAGAAGTTCCGCCATTCGCCGGCCGGCCGCACCGAGGGCTTCGCCGAGAAGGCGCGGCAGATGATGAGCGCCACTGCCCGCGCCTATATGGACGGGCCCGATACGATGGAGGCGCGCCGGCGCATCCTCACGACCTATCTCGACGCGACGCCGCTGAGCTCGCGCGCGGGCTATGGCGAGATCATCGGCCTGGGCGACGGACTCCGCGCCTGGTACGGCACCGACCTGCGCGCGGTGAGCAAGATCCTGCGGGCGCCCGCCGAGAGCGACGCCCAGCTCGCCCGCAAGGCCGAGGTCTACAAGCAGATCCTGAGCCTGCTGCTGGCCGAGCGGCGGCCCTCCTATTATCTCAACGTCGACCGCGGCGCGCTCAATCAGCTCGCCGACCGCTACCTGCCGCTGCTCGCCGAGGCCGGCGTGATCGAGCCCGAGCTGCGCGACGCCGCGCTCAAGGCCGACCTGCAGTTCCAGGCCGAGCCGCCGGCGCCGGTGCCGGTGCAGTTCGTCGGCCGCAAGGGCGCCGACGCCATCCGCATGCGGTTGCGCTCGCTGCTGCAGGTGCCCAACCTCTACAGCCTCGACCGCCTCGACATCACCGCCAGCACCAGCCTCGACGCCCCCGCCGAGGAGCGCATCACCGGCGTGCTCGGCAAGCTCGGCGACATCGAGACCGCGAAGGGCCTCAACATGGTCGGGCAGAACCTGCTCGGCACCAGCGCCGATCCCGCCCAGGTCACCTACAGCATCGTGCTCTATGAGCGCGGCGAGCAGGCGAACTACGTGCGCATCCACGCCGACAGCCTGGACTCGCCCTTCGACATCAACTCTGGCGCCAAGCTGATCCTGGGCTCGACGGCGAAGCTGCGCACGATGACGACCTACCTCAACATCGTGACGACCCTGCACGACCGGCTCTTCGCCATGAGCGCCAAGCAGCTCAACGCCGCTGCCGCCGGCGCCGAGGATCCGATCACCCGCTGGGCCGTCGACTACGTGGCGAACGCCACCGACCAGGGGCTGCAGCCGATGCTGGACGCGGCCATGCAGCGCCGCTACTCCGGCGATCCCAGCGAGGTGTTCTTCACCGGCGGCGGCGCCCACGTCTTCCACAATTTCGAGCGCTCCGAGGACCGCCAGGTCTTCACCGTCGAGGACGCTTTCGAGAACTCGGTCAACCTCGCCTTCGTGCGCATCATGCGCGACATCGTGCGCTACTACACGGTGGCGGATGCCGCGAAGACCAAGGACCTGGAGTCGGATGCCCAGGACTCGGTGCGCGAATCCTATCTCCGCCGCTTCGCCGACCAGGAAGGCCGCGAGTTCCTCAACCACTTCTACGACGATTTCCACGGCCACAGCCCGGACGAGGTGCTGGCGCTGCTGACCAGCCGCACCAGCCCGTCGGCGCGGCGCCTGGCGGTGGTGTTCCGCTCGGTCCGCCCCGACGCCTCGGTGCCGGAGTTCCGCGCCTATCTCGCCGAGCACCTGCACGGCCTCGCCCCCGACGCGCCCGCGGCCGAGAAGCTCTACGCCCAGTACGGCATCGACAAGTACTCGCTGCAGGATCGCGGCTACATCGCCGGCGTTCATCCGCTGGAGCTCTGGCTGGCGGCATATCTGCAAGGCCATCCCAATGCCGGCCGCACCGAGGTGGCGAATGCCAGCGTCAACGAGCGGCAGGAGGTCTACAGCTGGCTGTTCAAGACCAGCAACACCCACAAGCAGGACGTCCGCATCCGCATCCTGATGGAGGAGGACGCCTTCGACCGCGTGCTGCAGGACTGGCGCAAGCAGGGCTATCCCTTCGGCCACCTGGTGCCGTCCTTCGCCAGCGCCATCGGCAGCTCAGGCGATCGGCCGGACGCGCTCTCGCACCTGATGGGCATCATTCTGAACGACGGCGTCGAGCTGCCGACCGCCGACATCGAGCGGGTGCATTTCGCCGCCGACACGCCCTATGAGACCGACATGAGCCTGAGCCCGCCGGCGCCGAAGCGGGTCTTCCCGCCGGAGGTGGCGGCGACGCTGCGCCGCGCCCTCATGGGCGTGGTGGCGAACGGCACCGGCACCCGCGTGAAGAAGGCCTATCACGACATCGACGGCAATGTGCTGGTGGTCGGCGGCAAGACCGGCACCGGCGACAATCGCTTCGAGAGCTTCTCCGCCGGCGGCGCGGTGACGGGATCGCGCGTCGTCGACCGCACGGCGACCTTCGTGTTCTTCATCGGCGACCGCTTCTTCGGCACCGTCACCGCCTTCGTGCCGGGCGCCCAGGCGGCGAAGTACCACTTCACCAGCGCGCTGGCGGTGCAGCTGCTGACCTCGCTGGCGCCGGACATCGAGCCGCTGATCCACCGCCGCGAGAACGCGGTCCGCACCGCCGACTGAGCGGCGTTTCCCCTCTGTCCGGAGGGGGACTCAATTCCGAAATGCCAAGCTCATGCGGCCCATCGTTGCCTACTTCTTCTTCCGCGGCTTGAAGCCCGCGGCGCGGTGGAAGCGCGGCTGCTGGTAGAGGAACTCTTTCTCGGTGCCGGGCTCGTAGCCGCCGCCGGCGATCGAGACGTTGCGCCGGCTCGGGTAGCGCGCGATCGCGGCCTCGTCGATGTCGACGCCGAGGCCGGGGGTGGTCGGCACCACGAGATGGCCCTGTTCCAGGACCGGCGGCGCCGAGATCACCTCGTTGCGGCCCGCCCAATCGCCCTCGATGCGCTCGAGCATGAGGGTGTTGGGGATCGCGGCGAGAAGGTGCAGGGCGGCGAATTCCGCGACCGGGCCGAGGGTGCCCGAATGGGGCGCCATCATGATGTGATGCGCCTCGGCCATGCCCGCGAGCTTCTTCATCTGGCTGATGCCGCCGGCGCGCCCGGTGTCGGGCTGGATCACGTCGACGATCTCGCGCTCGATCATCGCGCGCCAGCCCCAGATGGTGGCGCGGCGCTCGCCGGCCGCGATCGGCAGCGCGATCGCGTCGGCGACGCGCGCGAGGGCGTCGATGTTCTCGGGCGCGACCGGATCCTCGACGAACAGAAGCTGGTACGGCTCGAGCGCGCGGCCGAGGAGGATCGCGTCCTTGGGCGTCATCCAGGGCGGACCGTGGAGATCGACCATCAGGTCCATCTCGACGCCGACCGCCTCGCGGATCGCCGCCACCCGGCGCAGGGGATCGCGCACGCCTCCGGTCTTGACCGCGGTGATGCCG
>DATKPX010000537.1:0-10617 GCA_035523855.1 Allostellaceae bacterium | reverse complement strand
ATCACCGAGGTCGCCGATTTCGGCGGCAACCGCTACCCGGTCTGCACCGCCTCCAAGGGCGGGATCACCATGATGCTGCGGCCGATCGCGGCGGAGGTGGCGCCGCTCGGCATCACGGTCAACGCGGTCTCGCCGGGCTATATCGCCACCGAGATGCTGGGCGAGATCGACGCCGAGGGGCTGAAGGCGGCGCTTCGCCTGGTGCCGATGGGGCGCTACGGCAAGCCGGAGGAGATCGCTTCCGCTATGGCGTACCTCGCCTCCGATGAGGCAGCATACATCACCGGCCAGACGCTGCGCGTGAACGGCGGGCTTTCCATGGGCTGAGTTAGAGAAGCAGAGAGAACACATGCGAATCATCTTCCACAGCAACCTCGACGATCCCGCCGAGTGGGTCCCGCACCTGACCGCGCTGATGCCCGAGCTCAAGGTCGAGGTCTGGCCGGATATCGCCGATCCCAAGGCGATCGAGGGCGCGCTGATCTGGACCCAGCCGGAGGACGGGCTGGCGCGCTACCCCAATCTGAAGGCGATCCTGTCGCTGGGCGCCGGTATCAACCAGCTCGATCTTAGCAAGCTGCCGCCGGGCGTGCCGCTGGCGCGGCTGGTGGATCCGATCCTGACCAGCGCCATGCGCGACTATTGCCTCTGGGCGACGCTGCGCTACCAGCGGCTGCTCGACATGCATCAGCAGAACCAGCTGCAGAAGAAGTGGGTCTACAAGCAGCCGCCGGACCCGGACCAGTGGGGCGTCGGCGTCATGGGGCTGGGCGAGTTGGGATCGGTCACCGCGCGCTGCATCGCCGATTTCGGCTTCAAGACCCGCGGCTGGTCGCGGACGCCGAAAAAGATTGACGGCGTCGAGTGCTTCGCCGGCGCCGACCAGCTCGCGGACTTCGCCAGCACGTGCGACATCCTGGTCTGCCTGCTGCCGCTGACGCCGGAGACGCGCGGCATTCTCAGCGCCAAGCTCTTCGCGCTGCTGCCGAAAGGCGCGCGGATCATCAATGCCGGCCGCGGCGCCCATCTGGTCGAGGCCGATCTGCTGGCGGCGCTGGAGAGCGGCCAGATCGGCGCCGCCACCCTCGACGTCTTCGCCAAGGAGCCGCTGCCGCAGGACCACCCCTTCTGGACGCATCCGAAGGTGATGGTCACCCCCCATGTGGCGAGCTACTGCAAGCCGACCACCGCCTCGACCCAGGTGGTGGAGAACCTGCGCCGCGCCAAGGCGGGAAAGCCGCTGCTCAACCAGGTGGACATGGCGCGCGGCTACTAGGCGTCGCCGGGGAGATAGGAAGATGGCGACAGGGCTCACCCTCATCCGCGGCGGCCGGGTGCTGCGGCACGCCCGCGCGCCGCTCGCGGAGGCGGACATCCTCGTCGAGGGCGAGCGCATCGCGGCGATCGAGCCGCCGGGCCGTCTCCGGCCGGAAGACGCACGGATCGTCGATGCCGAGGATCGCATCCTCATTCCCGGCCTCATCAACGCGCACACCCACGGCCACGGCAATCTCAGCAAAGGCATCGGCGATCGCTGGACCCTGGAGCTGCTGCTGAACGCCGGCCCCTGGGTCTCGCGCTACACCTCGCCGGAGCAGAAGTCGCTGACCGCGACACTGGGCGCGGTGGAGATGCTGCTCAAGGGCTGCACCGCCTGCTACGACCTCTTCATCGAGTTCCCGACGCCGTCGCCGGAGGGGCTGGCGGCGGTGGGGCGCGCCTATGCGGACGCCGGCATGCGGGCGGTGGTGGCGCCGATGATGGCGGACCGCACCTTCTATGCGGCGATCCCCGGATTGATGGAGGCGCTCCCGGACGATCTCCGCGACGCGGTCGGCCGCATGGCGAGCGCCAGCGGCGAGGCGCATCTCGCCGCCTGCCGCGTGGCGCTCAAATCCTGGCCGCTCGACCGCGACCACGCCCGCCTTGCGCTGGCGCCCACCATCCCGCTGCACTGCGCCGACGAGTTCATGGTGGGGGCGGCGCGCCTTGCGGAGGAATTCGGCGCCGGCTATCACACCCATCTCGGCGAATCCAAAATCCAGGCGGTGTCGGCGCTGACGCGCTATGGCGCCACCCTCACACAACATCTAGCTAGGCTCGGCGTGCTCGGCCCCAATTTCACCGCGGCCCATGCGGTCTGGCTGGATCCCGACGACATCAAGCGCCTCGCCGACCACGGCGGCTCGGTGGCGCACAACCCCGGCAGCAACATGCGGCTGGGCTCCGGCATCACGCCGGCGCGGCGCATGCTGGCCGCCGGCGTCCATCTCGGCATCGGCACCGACGGCGCCAACTGCTCGGACAACCTCAACATGTTCGAGGCGATGCGGATCGCCTCCCTCGCCTCCCATGTGCGCGGCCCCGACTACGAGCAGTGGCTCGCCACCGCCGAGGTATTCCAGCTCGCCACCGAGGGCAGCGCCCATGTGCTGGGCTTCGGCGGCAAGCTCGGCCGCATCGAGCCGGGCTTCCTCGCCGACATCGTCTTTCTCGACGCCGGCCACATCAACTGGGTGCCGCTCAACAACCTCGTCAACCAGCTTGTGCACACCGAGGATGGCGGCGCCGTCGACAAGGTGATGGTGGGCGGCAAGCTGGTGGTCGAGGGCGGCGAGATCCTCACCGTCGACCGGAAGGCGCTGCGCCGCCAGGCGGAGGCGGCAGTCGCCGAGATGGCGCGCAGCAATGCGGCAGCGCGCTCACTTGCTGAGCGTTTGGAGCCGGTGGTCGGCGCCTTCTGCCGCGGCATCGCCGGCAAGCCCTATCACATCCATCATTATGGCGCGGTCCCGGAGCTCGAGATCTGAGCGTGGCAGTGCGGCGCGGCCCCAAGCGTCTCGATACGTCAGCATTTTTGCCGCGTCCGACATCGCGCAGCGCTGAAAGCGGTACGCGTTTTGCAAGTCGCGATGCCTGCGTCGTAGCAGCGTGTTCCGAGGCGAGATGATGAGATCGCGTGAGTGGGCAGCGCCATTGATCCCGCCAGTAACCCGTGTTTAGATGGTTATTGCTCGATGCATTAGCGTTCGTCTGAATAGTTCGCTGCCCGTAAGAGTAGTTGCGTGACTGCGAAGTGGTCGTCGTGTGCATCTTCAAAGCCAAGCCGAATGCGTCGCAGCGATGCGTGGGTGGGAGCAACCGCGGGGAACAAGGGACTTCTTCGGGGTCCGTTGTCCGTTGCGTGGCCAAAAGCAGGGACAGCCGGCAGCTGGTTGTCGCATCAAACAGGAGGAGGAGAAGCAAGCCATGCCAAGTGTGAGGAAGTTTGCATTGCTGAGCGGCGTCGCGCTCGGCGCGATGGCGTTGATTGCCGGGGCGCAGGCGGCGGAGACGAAGGGGCCGGTCACCGATGACATCGGCGTCTGGGTGATTCCAAAGGGTGCGCCGATCCAGATCGGCGGCTATTGGGTGCTGTCGGGCCCCGATACCGCACTCGGCACCGACCAGAAGCGCGCGGTCGAGATCGCGATCAAGGACAAGGGCGGCAAGCTCGCCGGCCATCCGATCAAGTTCACCGCCGAGGATTCGCTCTGCAATTCCGAGGGCGGCCAGACCGCGGCGACCAAGCTCGCGGCCAATCCGAACACCATCATCGTGATCGGCCCGGCCTGCTCGAGCGCCGCGACGCCGGGCGCGCCGATCCTCTGGAAGGCGGGCATCACCTCGATCGGCACCTCGCCGACCGCGCCGCCGCTCACCGCGTCGGACCGCAAGCCCGAATACGCCGGCTTCGTCCGCACGGTCTACAGCGACGTCGACCAGGGCAAATCGGACGCCAAGTACTTCCACGACGTGCTCAAGGTGCAGAAGATCGTCACCATCCATGACGGCAGCCCGTATGCGCGCGGCCTCGCCCTAGAGATGGCGAAGAACTTCAAGGCGCTGGGCGGCACCATCCTCTCCGAGGAAGCGGTGCAGCCGACCGACGTCGACATGCATCCGGTGCTGACGCGCATCGCCACCGAGAAGCCGGACGCGGTCTACTTCCCGATCTTCGTCGCCGCGGCGGCGCAGATCCTGCGTCAGGCGAAGGACACGCCCGGCCTCGAGAAGGTGGCGCTGATCGGCAGCTCGGGCCTGATGGCGCCGGACCTGATCGAAGCCGCCAAGGACGCGGTGGTGAACTTCCGCATCACCTACCCCGACCTCTCGCCGGAGGCGATGGGCAAGGGCTATCCGAAGTTCGTGACGGAGTACAAGAAGGCCTATGGCGAGGCGCCGATCGCCGGCTACCACGCCAATGCCTATGACGGCGCCGAGCTGGCGTTCAAGGCGATCGAGAAGGTCGCCAAGACCGACGACAAGGGCGTCACCTACATCGGCAAGAAGGCGCTCCGCGACGCGGTCTTCGCGACCAAGTTCGAGGGCATCTCGGGCCCGATCGCCTGCGATCCCTATGGCGAATGCGCGCAGTTCAAGCCCGCGGTCTACCAGTTCACCAATGCCGATCCAAAGACCTACGACATTGGCAAGAACCCCAAGAAGATCTGGCCCTGATCGCGGCCGGTAGCATCGACGGCCGGAGGCCGGCGGATAGCGTCCCGCTTCACGCGGGCGCCATCCCCGGCCGCCGGCCGGCTTTCTTCTCGACAGACAGTCTCAGCAACGCAAGCATAGGGGCGCCGGATCCATGACCGACGCGACGGCCGGCCGGTTTTCACTTCCGCAGCTCAACAAGCTCGCGCGATTCACCTTCGTCGACGTGATCCTCTGGTGCCTGCGCATCGGCGTGATCATCGTGGTGGTCGGCGGCACCATCGGTACCCTGATCAAGGGCCGCTATGCCTTCGCCCAGTGGTTCGACCTCTTCATGTTCGGCCTCACCATCGGCAGCGTCTATGCGCTGATCGCGCTTGGCTACACCATGGTCTACGGCGTGCTGCGCCTCATCAACTTCGCCCATGGCGACATCATGATGACCGGCGCCTTCTCCGGCTATTTCATCGCCAACGCCTTCGACCGCTCGGGCTTCCTCAACAGCAGCCCGATCCTGGCCTTCCTCGGCGTTCTCGTCGTCGCCATCATCTGCTCGACGGTGATCGCGGTGCTGACCGAGCGCTTCGCCTATCGGCCGTTCCGGCACGTGCGCGGCTTCGCGCCGCTGATCTGCGCCATCGGCGTCTCCTTCTTCCTGGAGCAGACCTTCCGCGGCTTCTTCGGCCCGAGCGTGCGCTCCTACCCCGATCCCAAATGGCAGGCGACGCCGATCAGCTTCTTCGGGCTCAACATCCCGAGCGTCGACGTGGTGGTGATCATCTCGGCGATCGTCGCCATGCTGGTGCTCTACGTCATCGTGCAGCGCACCAAGATGGGCACCGCCATGCGCGCGGTCTCCGAGGATACCGACGCCGCCGCCCTGATGGGCATCGACGTCGACAAGGTGGTGGTCTTCACCTTCGCGCTCGGCGGCGCCATGGCCGGCATCGCCGGCGTCTTCTATGCCTTCGTCTTCAAGCAGGTCTACTTCTACATGGGCTTCACGCCGGGCATCAAAGCCTTCGGCGCCGCCGTGCTGGGCGGCATCGGCAGCATTCCCGGCGCGATGATCGGCGGCTTCTTCCTGGGCCTCGTCGAATCCGTGGGCCCGGCCCTGTTCCTCGACGGCATCGGCATCCCCGCCCCCTATCAGCTGCGCGACCTCATCGCCTTCACGCTCCTGATCATGGTGCTGATCTTCCGGCCGCATGGGATCCTGGGCGAGCGCATGGCCAAGAAGAGAGCCTGATCATGCAATATCGCGCCTTCGTCTCCGGATCGAGCCGCCGCCGCATCCCCGTGGGAGGCCGCCCATGACCGTCGCCACGGCAGCCGCGGGCGCCGGCAAGCACGTCCATCGCCGGCCGCCGCTGCAACGGGCGGTGATCGTCGGCGTCGTGCTGGGCGTGGTCAGCATCTATATCGCCGCGGTCGGCATCCTGCTGCAGATGCACGGCCGGGCGGTGATCGTCGACATCCTGACCCTCGGCCAGGAGGCGCTGCTGGCGGTGGCGCTGGGCGCCGGCGCTTACGTCGCGCGCAGCGAGCGCAGCCTCGGCCCCGCCTCCATCATGCCGCACAGCGCGCTCGCCGGCGCCATCGCCGGCGCCTGCCTCGCGGTGCTGGTGCTGGCGACCGACGCGCTCGACCTGCGGTCGATGTTCATCGCGCTCTCGCCCCAGCTCGTCGACATGCTGACCTTCGGCTTCGACGACGTCTGGATCGGGCTGTCGATCCTGGTCGCCTCGGGCGCCGTGATCGGCATCCTGGGCGCGCTCCTCTCGATGGCGCCGAGGCCGGTGCAGAAGCCGGTGATGGTCGGCCTCGCCGCCGTCACCTTCTTCGGCGTGTTCCAGGAACTCATCCAGATCATGATGCAGTTCGGGGACTTCATCGGCGCCATCCGCGAGACGCTCTATGACTGGGAGGGCCTCACCCTCGAGGGCGCGATCATCATCTTCGTGATCGCCGCCGTCTGCAGCGTGCTCTGGACCCGGTTCCGCTCGCGGCCCGGCGCTGCCGTCGCACCGACGCCACAGCAGGCGCGCGCGGCGAAGATCGCCAAGATCGTCATCGGCGTGCTGCTGGTGGTGCTGTTCCCGGTGGTGGCCGGCTCCTATATCGGCCAGGTGCTGATGCTGGTGGGGCTCTACATCCTCATGGGGATGGGCCTCAACCTGGAGGTCGGCCTCGCCGGCCTCCTCGACCTGGGCTTCGTCGCCTTCTTCGCGGTCGGCGCCTATGCGACGGCGCTGCTCACCGCCGACAGCCCGCACGCGCTGGCCTCCCTCGGCTACTGGGAGGCGATGCCGATCGCGGTCGCCTGCTCGGTGGTGGTGGGCGTGCTGTTCGGCATCCCGGTGCTGGGCGTGCGCGGCGACTATCTGGCGGTCGCCACCATGGGCCTCGGCGAGATCGTTCGCGTCATCGTGCTGTCCGACGCGGCGGCCCCCCTGCTGGCAGGCGCCCAGGGCATCCTGCAGATCCCGAAGCCCTTCATCGGCAGCCTGGAGCTCAGCGATCCCGTCGAGCTGTTCTTCCTGACCCTCGCCTGCGCGGCCGTCGCCGCCTATTTCGCCTGGCGGCTGGAGACCTCGCGCCTCGGCCGCGCCTGGATGGCGGTGCGCGACGACGAGGACGTGGCGCAGGCGCTCGGCATCAACCTCGTCAAGGTGAAGCTGCTCGCCTATGGCCTCGGCGCCGCCTTCGCCGGGCTTGCCGGCTCGATCTTCGCGGTCATGCTCACCTCGGTCTATCCCAGCAGCTTCCAGCTCCTGGTCTCCATCAACGTGCTGGCGCTCATCATCGTCGGCGGCATGGGGAGCCTGCCCGGGGTCATCGTGGGCTCCCTGGCGCTGGTGGGGTTGCCGGAGCTGCTGCGCGAGTTCGGCGAGAACCGCTACCTCTTCTACGGCGCGGCGCTCATCGTGATGATGCGGATCCGGCCGGAGGGCCTCTGGCCGTCGGCAACGCGCCGGCGCGAGCTGCGTGCCGCCGCCGAGGGCGTCGATCCCGCGGTGGAGCCCGCCACCACCTCGCTCGACGAGATCGCTGCGCCCGATGCGCAGCAGCCCGGGCAATAGGAGACGCCGGTGGCCGACGAGCCGATCCTCTCCACCAAGAAGCTCACCATGCGCTTCGGCGGCCTGACCGCCGTCGGCGACCTCGACCTCGCGGTCGCCGAGCGCTCGATCCACAGCGTCATCGGACCAAACGGCGCCGGGAAGACCACGGTCTTCAACTGCATCATGCAGAACATCCACGCCACCTCCGGCCAGGTCTGGTTCCGCGGCGAGCGCGTCGACGGCCTGACGCCCGACCGGGTCGCCGCTGCCGGCATCAGCCGCACCTATCAGAACATCCGCCTGTTCCGGAACATCACCGCGATCGAGAACCTGCTGGTCGGCATGCACCTGCACTTGAAGTCGCACTGGTGGGGGGCGCTCTTCAACACGCCGCACACCAAGCGCGACGAGGCGGAGGCGCATGAGGAGGCGCTGAAGCTGCTGCAGTTCATCGGCCTGCGCGGCCGCGGCGACGTGCTGGCGCGCAACCTCGCCTATGGCGAGCAGCGCCGCCTGGAGATCGGGCGCGCCCTCGCCACCAAGCCGAAGCTGCTGATGCTGGACGAGCCCACCGCCGGCATGAACCCGCGCGAGACCTCGGACATGATGCAGTTCATCCGCAAGGTGCGCGACGAGTTCGGCATCACCATCGTGCTGATCGAGCACCAGATGCGGGTCGTGATGAGCATGTCCGACCTCGTCACCGTGCTCGACCACGGCGTCAAGATCGCCGAGGGCACGCCGGCGGTGGTGCAGAACGATCCCAAGGTGATCGAGGCCTATCTCGGCAGCTCCGGGGGCTCACCGCCCAAGGTTCGCCAGCGCGCCGCCAAGGTCGCCGCCACGCCGCTCGCCGGCGGCACCGCGTAAGCTTCTGATTTGAGCGAGGCACGATGCCGCTTCTCGAGATCGACAACATCCATGTCTTCTACGACAACATCGAGGCGCTGAAAGGCGTCTCGATCGCGGTCGAGGAGGGTCAGATCGTGACCCTGGTCGGCGCCAACGGCGCCGGCAAGACGACGACGCTGCGCGCCGTCAGCGGGCTCCTGCATCCGCGCTCCGGCCATATCCGCCTCAACGGCGAGAACCTCGCCGACGTGCGGCCGCACAACATCGCCGCCATGGGCGTGGTGCAGGTGCCGGAGGGGCGCCGCATCTTCTCGCGCCTCACCGTCGACGAGAACCTGCAGATGGGCGCCTTCACCCGGACTGACAAGCGCACCGTCGCCGAGGACAAGGAGCGCATGCTGACGCTCTTCCCGCGCCTCAAGGAGCGCATCAAGCAGGTGGCGGGCACGCTCTCCGGCGGCGAGCAGCAGATGGTGGCCACCGCCCGCGCGCTGATGGCGCGGCCGCGCGTCCTGCTGATGGACGAGCCCAGCATGGGCCTCTCGCCGGTGATGGTGGAGCAGGTGTTCGAGACCATCCGCACCATCAACGACCAGGGCGTCACCATCCTCCTCGTCGAGCAGAACGCGCTGATGGCGCTCAGCATCGCCGACTATGCCTATGTGCTGGAAAGCGGCAGCGTCGTGCTGGTGGGCAACGGCCCGGATCTCGTCGACGACGAGAAGGTGCAGCACGCCTATCTCGGCTGAAGCCCGGAGCGTTTTCCGCCAAAGTGGACGCCGGTTCGGCGCCGAAAACGCGACAAACCGAGCAAGGAGCTGAGCGATGGAAGGTTCGAGAGCGATCGGCGGCAAGGCGCCACGCAGCCTGCCGCGCGAGGCCTATACCTCGCCGGAGTTCTTCAAGGCCGAGATGGAGCACATCCATCTCCGCCAGTGGTTCTTCGTCGGCCGCACCGACGAGGTGAGGGCGCCCGGCGACTACCGCGCGGTCGACACCGTCGCCGGCCCGGTGCTGCTGCTGCGCGACCGCGACGGCACGCTCCGTGCCTTCGCCAATTCCTGCCGGCACCGCGGGTCGATGCTGCTCTCCGGCAGCGGCAACTGCCGCGCGGTGGTCTGCCCCTATCACGGCTGGGGCTATCGCCTGGACGGCGGCCTCGCCGGCGCGCCGGAGATGGAGAAATGCCCGGAATTCCAGGCCAAGGAGCAGGGCCTGATCCCGATCCGGCTGGAGACCTGGGCCGGCTTCATCTTCCTCACCCTCGACGAGCGCGCGCCGCCGCTGCTCCAGCATCTCGGCAACCTGCCAGAGGTCTTCGGCTCTCATCGCCTGGAGGAGATGGTCTGCACTTGGCGCATCGAGTTCGATGCCAAGTGCAACTGGAAGCTGCTGCTCGAGAACGCGATGGAGCCCTACCACACCGGCTACATCCACGCGACCACGGTGGGCGCCCAGGCCGCCGACGTCATCGCCACGACGGGTGCCTGGGAATGCATCCAGGTCATCGACGATCGCAGCATCGCGGTGCTCGGCAGCGGCAAGCCGCCCTTCCCGCCGCTCGAGGGGCTTTCGGCGCAGTCGCGGCGCGGCACCTATTTCTCGCTCATCCACCCGACCACGCAGTTCGCCGTGGCGCAGGACAGCATGTGGTGGCTGCAGGTGCGGCCGATCGCGGCCGACCGCTCGATCCTGTCGATCGGCGGCTGCTTCCCGCGCGCGGTCACCCAGCGCAACGACTTTGCCGAGGCGGCGCCGGCCTATTACGAGCGCTGGCGCAAGGTCGGCGAGGAGGATGTCGGCATGCTGGAGATCCAGCAGCTGGGCCTCGCCTCGCTGCTCTACAAGCCCGGCCTGCTCGGCCCCCGCGAAGGCGTGATGCACCGCATGGATCAGTGGGTGCTGCAGCAGCTGCCGGAGAATTTCCGCTCGCAATAGCCCCTCTCCGCGCTTGCGGGGAGAGGGAGGGGCCCGTCGCGCAAGCGACGGGGGGGTGAGGTGTCGCGGCCCCAGTCCCGCGGCGAAACCCACCTCACCCGCTCGCACCCTCTCCCCCCGCAAGCGGGCGGCGAGGGTTTTCTTAGCGCTTCAGCGCCCCCTCCGCCTCTTTGCGGATCGCGCTCCACACCGCCGCGACGTCGGCGCGCTCGGTGTTGATCCCGCCGACCGAGACCCGCACCATCCAGCCGCCGTCCACCACCGCCGGCGTCAGATAGGCGGC
>DATKPX010000536.1:0-12078 GCA_035523855.1 Allostellaceae bacterium | reverse complement strand
CGGGATTGAACAGGCCCTCGGGATCGAACTCGTCCTTCACCGCCTCGAAGGCGCGCACGATGCGGGAGCCGAACATCGGCTCGTGGAATTCCGAGCGCACGAGGCCGTCGCCGTGCTCGCCGGAATGCGAGCCCTTGTATTCCCGCACCATCGCGAAGGCGGCCTCGGCGATCTCGCGCATTTTTTTGGCGTCGAGCTCCTGCTTCAAGTTCAAGACCGGCCGCACATGGAGGCAGCCCACCGAGGCGTGCGCGTACCAGGTGCCGTAGGTGCCGTGCTGCTTGAACACCTCGGTGAGGCGGTCGGTGTAGTCGGCGAGATCGTCGAGGGAGACCGCGCAGTCCTCGATGAAGGAGATCGGCTTCCCCTCCCCCTTCATCGACATCATGATGTTGAGGCCCTGCTTGCGCACGTCCCAGACCGCGCTCTGGAAGCCGGGATCGGTCGCCTCCACCACGGCGCCCGGAAAACCGAGATCGCCCATCAGCTCGACGAGGCGCTTCAGGCGCCGCACATTCTCCTCCGCGTCCTCGCCGGCGAACTCCACCAGCAGCAGCGCCTCGGGCTCGCCTTGCACGAAGCGGTCGACGATCGGCCGGAAGATCGGGATGTCGCGGGCGAGCTCGATCATGGTGCGATCGACCAGCTCGACCGCCGTGGGCCCCAATCCGACGATCGCCTTGGTGGACGCCATCGCCTTGTAGAAGGTCGGGAAGTGGCAGATGCCGAGCACCCGGTGCGGCGGGATCGGCTGCAAATCCAGCTCGATCTCGCTGAAGAAGGCGAGCGTCCCCTCGGAGCCCACCAGCAGATGGGCCATGTTGTGGCCCTTGTCGTCGATCATGTCGATGTTGTAGCCGCCGACGCGGCGCAGCAGCTTGGGGAAACGCCGCTCGATCTCGTCGGCTTCCCGCGAATGGAGCGCCCGCATGTCGCGCACGAGATCGCGGTAGCGCTCCGGCATCGCCGTCTCGTCGAAATTGCCGGGCACCTCGCCCATGGCGACTTGGGTGCCGTCGGCGAGGATGGCGTCGATGGCGCGGACGTTGTGCACCATGTTGCCGTAGCGCAGCGAGCGCGAGCCGCAGCTGTTGTTGGCGGTCATGCCGCCAAGCGTCGCGCGGTCGCTGGTGGAGACGTCGACGGGAAAGACGAGCCCGTCCTTCTTGAGCGTCTTGTTGAGCTGCTCCAGCACCAGGCCGGGCTGCACGCGGGCGCGCCGGCGCTCCTTGTCCACGGCGACGAGGCGGTTCATGTAGCGGGAGCAGTCGAGCACCAACGCCTGGCCCACGGTCTGGCCGCATTGCGAGGTGCCGCCGCCGCGCGGCAGCACCGGCACGCCGGCATCCCGCGCGATGTCGAGCGCCGCCGCCACATCCTCCTTGTCCCGCGGCACCACCACGCCGATGGGCTCGATCTGATAGATCGAGGCGTCGGTCGAGTAGCGGCCGCGGCTCGCCGGATCGAACAGCACCTCGCCGCGCAGCGCGCGCGCCAGACGCGCCCGAAGCGCCTCGTCTCCGACCTTCACCGCCACGCCCGCCATGCCGGCTCCCGGACTGCCATGACCGCCGGGATTAGAGGCGATGCGCGGCGAAAATGCCAGCCCGGCGCGGCCCCGCCATCAGCGCCGAGGTTTGGTTAAGCACGGCGAGAACAACCCCGTCGCCGGCCGCTTGCGAGCCCGTTCGCTTGCCGGCTAAGGTCGCCCCTACCGCCCCATCGAGGTAGCTCCATGACAGCGCGCAGCGGCCGCCATTTCCTGCAGATCCCCGGTCCCACCAACGTGCCCGATCGGGTGCTGCGCGCGATCGATGCCGCCACCATCGATCACCGCGGACCGGAGTTTTCCGCCCTCGGCAAGAGCGTCATTGCCGGCCTGCAGCGCGTGTTCCGCACCGAGGGGCCGGTGGCGATCTTTCCGGCCTCGGGCACCGGCGCCTGGGAGGCGGCCCTCGTCAACACGCTCTCGCCCGGCGACCAGCTGCTCGCCTTCGAGACCGGCTGGTTCGCGAGCCTCTGGCGCCAGCTCGCCGAGCGGCTCGGCCTCAAGGTGGAGTTCATTCCCGGCGACTGGCGCCACGGCGTCGATCCCCAGAAGCTCGAAGCGCGGCTCAAGGCGGATCACGCGCACGCGATCAAGGCGGTCATGGTCGTCCACAACGAGACCTCGACCGGCGTCACCAGCCGCGTCGCCGAGGCGCGCGCCGCCATCGACCGCGCGAAGCATCCGGCGCTGCTCCTCGTCGATACCATCTCGTCGCTCGCCTCGATCGACTATCGCCATGACGAATGGGGCGTCGACGTCACCGTGGCGGGCTCCCAGAAGGGCCTGATGCTGCCGCCGGGCCTCAGCTTCAACGCGATGTCCCGGAAGGCGCTGGCCGCGCACAAGAGCGCGAAGCTGCCGCGCTCCTACTGGGACTGGGATCCGCTGATCGCCGCCCGCGACACCGGCTTCTTCCCCTATACGCCGGCGACCAACCTGCTCTACGGGCTCAAGGAGGCGATCGCCATGCTGGAGGAGCAGGGCCTCGAGAACGTCTTTGCCCGCCACGACCGCCACGCCGAGGCGACGCGGCGCGCCGTCACCGCCTGGGGCCTCGAAGTGCTGGCGCAGGATCCGCGCGAGTATTCGAGCTCGCTCACCGCCGTGGTGGTGCCCGAGGGGCACGACGCCGACGCGCTCCGCCAGGTGATCCTCGACCGCTTCGACATGTCGCTCGGCACCGGGCTCGGCAAGGTCAAGGGCAAGGTGTTCCGCATCGGCCATCTCGGCGACTTCAACGACCTGACCCTGATGGGAACGCTGGCCGGCGTCGAGATGGGGCTCGGCATCGCCGGCGTGCCGCACAAGAAGGCGGGCGTGCAGGCGGCGATGGACTATCTCGCCGGCAATGCCAAGGCCGGCGCCCGATGAGCGAGGAGCTGCTGGAGAGCCGCGAGGGCGGCATCGTCACGCTGACGCTCAATCGGCCGGAGAAGCTCAACGCGCTCACCAAGGACCTCTGGCGGCGGCTCGGCGCGGCGCTCCGCCGCCTCGACGGCGACGATGCCGTGCGCTGCATCGTGCTGCGCGGCGCCGGCGGCAAGTCCTTCAGCCCCGGCAACGACATCTCGGAGTTCGCGACCGACCGTTCGAACAGCGAGCAGGCGCGGGTCTATGGCGCGCTGATGCACGAGACCCTGAGCGCGCTTCGCGACTGCCGGCATCCGATCCTCGCCCTCATCGAGGGGATCTGCGTCGGCGGCGGGCTCGAAATCGCCGCCAGCTGCGACCTGCGGATCTGCGGCGAGGGCAGCCGCTTCGGCGCGCCGATCGCCAGGCTCGGCCTGGTAATGGCCTATCCCGAGCTCGAGAGCGTGCTGGCGCTGGCGGGCCGCGCCGCGACGCTGCAGCTGCTGCTGGAGGGCCGCATCATCGGCGCTGCCGAGGCGCTTCGGCTCAACCTCGTTTCCCGCGTGGTGCCCGATGCGGAGGTCGTCGCCGAGAGCTATGCCGCCGCGCGGCGCATCGCCGAGGGCGCGCCGCTGGTGCATCGCTGGCACAAGAAATTCATCCGCCGCCTGGAGGAGGGAAAGCCGCTGACATCCGCCGAGGCCGATGAAGGCTTCCTCTGCTTCGATACCCGGGACTTCGAGATCGGCTACCGCGCCTTCCTCGCCAAGCAGAAGCCGGAGTTCGAGGGGCGGTAGAGCATTTTCCGCCGAAGTGGAAACCGGTTCGGCGCAGAAAATGCGCCAAAACCGACAAACCGAGAGCGCGTTCCGATTCTATCTAATCGGAACGCGCTCTAGGCGACGCCGAGCGCCGCCGCCCG
Organism: Allostellaceae bacterium; assembly: GCA_035523855.1. Classification (GTDB taxonomy): domain Bacteria; phylum Pseudomonadota; class Alphaproteobacteria; order ATCC43930; family CGMCC-115725; genus DASZHJ01. Next base: position 8,257 of record DATKPX010000536.1, on the reverse strand, counting down.
CGCCAGCAGGCGCTGGGCGCTGAGGTAGGTCGGCATCTCCACCATCAGGCCCGCGACCTCGACGCGATCCTCGCCGCGTTTGCGCGCCGCCTCGAAGGCGGCGATGACGGCACGGGCCTGCGTCACCTCCTGCGCCGACGGCGTCATCACCGCGTTGACGAGAGCGACATGGCTCGGATGCACCGCGCTCTTCGCCACGTATCCGAGCGACCGGGCGTAGCGCGCGTCGGCGGCGCAGCCCTCGGCGTCGGCGAAGGTATAGGGGCAGTCGACCGACAGCACGCCGGCGGCGACGCAGTCGAGGTGTAGGCGCTGGCGGGCGTAGGCGAGCTCGCGGCCGTCGCGGCTGCGCGGCGCGCCGAGATCGGCGGCCAGATCCTCGGTCGAGCCCATGACGCCGGTGACGCGTCGGCTCGCGGTAGCGATGGCGAGCGCCTGCACGACGCCGCGGGCGGATTCGATGTTGGGCACCAGCTCGGTCTCGCCTGCGGGAATGCCGAGCTCGTATTCGAGGCTCTGCACCGCCTCGGCGAGCGCCGCCACCTGGGCGGGCTCCGCCACCTTGGACATCAGCACGATGTCGGGGCGTCCGCGCATGACCGCAGCGAGATCCTCGCGGCCCACGGTCTCCAGCGGATTGACGCGCACCGCCACCAGCGCGCCGGCCTGGCGCCAGGCGGCGTAGATCTCGGCGGCGAGCGCGCGCGCCTCCGGCCGGCGCTCCGGCGGGGTGAAATCCTCGAGCTCCTGCATCAGCACATCGGCGCCGGTCGCGGGCGCCGCCAGCAGCGCCGCGCGCTCGGCGCCGGGCAGCACCAGCCAGCAGCGCCGGAGCGCGGGCGGCCGCCGCGTCGGCCTCGATGTCGGCTGCTTTGCCATGGCGGCCATGGTGCAGCCGGTGCCGCCCTGGCGCAATCGCGGGGTTCGCATGCGGGGAGCGGAGCGGGCTATGATCGAGCCTCGTCCTTCAGAGGAGCAGTACCGCAATGGCTTCCCCCGCGATGACCGATCTCGCCGAGCGTCTCTTTGCGGCATGGCGGACGAATACGCCGCTCGCCGGCGTGCCGGCGGCGCTGGTGCCCGGCAGCGATGCGGAGGCCTATGCGGCGCAGAGCGCGGTCGTGGAGCGCCTCATCCCGCGCCTCGGCCCCATTGTCGGCTGGAAGGTGGGCGCGCCCGGCCCAGCGGCAGAGCCGAACGCCGCGCCGCTCCTCGCCGACCTGGTGCAGCCCGCGCCGGCGCGGATGGGCGGCAAGCGGCTCCGCGTGCGTGGCCTCGAGGCGGAGCTCGCCTTCCGCTTCGGCCGCGACCTGCCGCCGCGCAGCCAGCCCTACAGCGAGGCCGAGGTCGGCGCCGCCATCGCCTCGGTGCATCCGGCGATCGAGCTGGTGGAATCCCGCATCGAGGACTGGCAGGGCGCGGCGCCCCTCTCGCGCCTCGCCGACCTCCAGAGCAATGGCGGCTTCTGCTTCGGGCCGGCGATCGCCGACTGGCGCGCGGTCGATTACCTGAAGCAGCCGGTGAGCCTGCTGGTGGACGGGAAGCCGGTGGCGGAGGCGGTGGGCGGCAATGCCGCCGGGCACCCGCTCCGCCTCCTGGTCTGGCTTGCCGGTCACGCCGGCCGGCTCGGCCGCGGGTTGCGCGCCGGCGACATCGTGACCACTGGAAGTCACACACCGCTCCGATTCGCCCCCCCGAAAGCCGGAGTCGTCGCCCGTTTTCCCGGTGTCGGCGAGTCGAGTCTCGATCTCTCGACTCCCTGAGAAGACCCCCGCCAGGAGGCGAAAAACCCGCTTGTTCAAGGGTTTCTTGAATACGCTGGTGAGCTAACCAATTCTTAACTATACGCTACTACTTAATGATTGCCGGATTTTGCCTCAAAGCCGGCAGAACGATCCCAGGGGATTGGGTCGTTCCGATGGGCGGCCCAGCTCTCACCGGCACGACCGCGACGCCGCCAGGAGCCGATGGGCACGGCTGCATGGGAACGTCAGGAGCGGGTTGACGGTGTGAGACGCCAGATCGTAGCGATCGTCGACGATCGCATCACGAATCTAAAGATTCTCGAGCGCCTCGCCACGTCGCTCAACGACAGCGTCGTGGTCAAGACGTTCGACAGTCCGCTCACCGCGCTCGACTTCGCCGCCAAGCAGGAACCCGACATCGTCATCACCGACTTCAAGATGCCGGAGCTCGACGGCGCCGAGTTCATCCGCCGCTTCCGCGCGCTGGAGAACTGCATCGACGTGCCGGTCATGGTGATCACCGCCTATGAGGACAAGGACCTGCGCTATCGCGCGCTGGAGGCGGGCGCCACCGACTACCTGCTCTCCCCGGTCGACCACCACGAGTTCCGCGTCCGCTCGCACAATCTCCTCATGCTCCGCCGCCAGCAGCTGCTGCTGAAGGAGCGCGCCACCTCCCTCGAGGAGCGCATGATCGAGGAGGAGCGCCGGCACCAGGACGAGCTCCGCCACAGCCACGAGCTGCTGCTGCGCGTCATCGACGCGGTGCCGGTGCGCGTCAGCGCCACCGACCGCAACGGCCGCTTCGTCTTCGCCAACGAGTGCTTCGCCCGCGCCATGGGAAGGCCGGTGCAGGCGATCATCGGCAACACCCTCGTCGAGCTGCAGCCCGGCGAGGAGACCGAGGCGGCGATGGAGCTCGACCGCTCCCTCATCGCCGGCGAGACCAAGCCCTCCGCCTTCGAGGTGGACGTCACCGATCCCGGCGGCGAGCAGATGGTGCTGCTCACCAACAAGGCGGTGCTCGACGACGACGGCGGGCGGCCGATGCTGGTGGTGACGGTCTCGCTCGATATCACCGACCGCAAGAACGGCGAGCTCGCCGTGCTGGCCGCCAAGGAAGTGGCCGAGCTCGCCAACCACAGCAAGACCGAGTTCCTGGCCAATATGAGCCACGAGCTCAGGACGCCGCTCAGCGCCATCATCGGCTTCTCGCAGCTGATGGCGGACGAGGTGCTGGGCCCGCTCGGCAACGCCAAGTACACCGGCTACGCCCGCGACATCTGCAACAGCGCCGAGCACCTGCTCGGCATCATCAACGACATCCTCGACGTCTCCAAGCTGGAAGCCGGCAAGTTCGAGCTCGAAGAGGAGCTGATCGACATCACCGCGATCACCCGCAACCTCCTGCATTTCGTCGCCGACCGCGCCAGCGCGCTCGAGGTGGCGATCGACACCGAGATCGAGCCCGGCCTGCCGCGGCTGCGCGCCGACGCGCGGAAGCTGAAGCAGATCCTGCTCAACCTCGTCACCAACGCGCTCAAGTTCAGCCAGCCGGGGAGCCGCGTGACGCTGCGGGCCCGCACCCACAACGGCACCGTCGTCATCGAGGTGATCGATCGCGGCATCGGCATGGACGAGACGGAGATCACCACCGCCATCACCCGCTTCGGCCAGGTGGCGAGCACCTGGAACCGCAAGCATGCCGGCACCGGCCTGGGCCTGCCGCTGGCGATCGGGCTGGTCGAGCTGCACAACGGCAAGCTCGACATCCGGAGCCGCAAGGGCGAAGGCACCACGGTGACCGTCACCTTCCCGGCGGAGCGCTCCGTCCCGCAAGACGCCCTGCGCGCGGCGGAGCAGCATGCTCCGGATCCCGCTCCCGCGCCTTGAGCACAACCCGATAGCCGATCAGAGGGCAACCGACCCGTGATCGAGCACCGGACGGCGCCGGCACAAGAACCCCTGGAGCCGATGGTGCGGCGGCACAGCGTGCTGGTCGTCCTCGCGCTTGCCTTCGTCGCGGTGTTCTCGCCGGGCTTCCTCGCCATGGTGCTGTGGGGCCAGCATGAGGCGCCGCTCTTCCCGCTGAACGGGCTGCCGCTGGTGGGCGCGCTGGCGCTGGGCGCCGTCGCCTGCGGCGTCACCGCGCTCTGGCGCGGCCTCGACGTGCTGACGCGCGCCTTCTCGGCGCGGCCCGACACCGAGCACGAGCAGATCATCATCCGCGTCATCTTCGTCAGCATCGTCTTCGACTACAGCCTGGCGGCGATCACCTTCCAGCCGGGCGAATCCGGCACCGCCAAGGCGGCCTTCGCGATGGGGATCGGCGTCGCGGTGGCCTGGGTCTTCCTGCTGCACCTGATGGTGCGGCCGGGCTCGATGCCGATCCGCCGCACCTTCGCCATGCTGGCCGATCTGGGATTCCTCTCCGCCTATCTGCATTTCGGCGGCGCCGGCGCCGCGGCGTGGTACGGGATCTATCTCTGGGTCGGCATCGGCAACGGCCTGCGCTACGGCCTCCGGCCGCTGGTGCAGTCGACCATCGTCGGCGTACTGGGCTTCGCCGCCGTCATCGCGACGACGCCGTTCTGGAACCAGCACCTTCCGCTCTCCGGCGGCCTGGTCTTCGCGCTGATGGTGCTCCCGGCCTATCTCACCTCGCTCATCCGCAACCTCACCGAGGCGAAGGCGCAGGCGGAAGAGGCGAACGCCGCCAAGAGCCGCTTCCTCGCCATCATGAGCCACGAGCTCCGGACGCCGCTCAACGCCATGATCGGCCTCGACGCGATCCTGCGTCGCACCAAGCTGGACGCGCGCCAGCGCGACATGCTGGCGACGATGAATTCCTCGGCGCGCGCGCTCCTTACCCTCATCAACGACATCCTCGACATCTCCAAGATCGAGGCCGGCAAGTTCGCGCCGACCGTCGAATCCTTCGATCTCCACGCGGTGATGAACGGCACGCTCGCCATGCTGCGGCCGCAGGCGAGCGCCAAGGACCTGAAGCTCGACTACCGCATCGATCCGGAGCTGCCCTTCGCGCTGCGCGGCTGGCCGCACCAGCTGCGCCAGATCCTCACCAACCTGGTGGCGAACGCGGTCAAGTTCACCGACAAGGGCCGCATCTCCGTGGTGATCGACGCGATCGCCGTCGACGCCGCCAAGTCGGCGTTCCGCCTCTCGGTGCGCGACGAGGGCATCGGCGTGCCCGAGGAGGCGCAGGAGAAGATCTTCGATCTCTTCACCCAGGCCGACGGCGCGGTGACGCGGCGCTACGGCGGCACCGGCCTCGGCCTCGCCATCGTCAAGCAGCTGGTCGAGCTCATGGGCGGCACCGTCGCGCTCACCAGCACGCCCGGCAAGGGCAGCACCTTCACGGTGGAGCTGGTCTTCGCCCGCGAGCCCGAGCCCCTGGGCCTCGATCTGCGCGGCCAGACCGTGCTGGCGGTGACCGACGAGCCCGAGCTCGCGGCCCGGCTGCGCACCGCCGTCGAGCGCTGGCACGGCGCGCTCCGCGTCTTCAAGGAGGTGGGCGCCGCCGCGCAGTTCATCGCCGGCCGGCCGCAGGACGACATCCGCCCGATCCTGCTGGTGGACGGGCGGCGCGATCCCGTCGACGCGCTGGGCGCCGCCTCACGCGCCGGCGGCAGCGGACCCGAGCCGCTGATCCTGCTGCTGGCGGACGACGACCACATCGACTCCCTGGCGACGCTCGCCGGCGGCCGCGTGAGCTCGCTGCTGCGCGCGCCCCTCGACGACACGAGGCTGATGCGCGCGCTGCACGCGCTGCCGGCACGGGAAGGCGGCGTGCCGGCGGACGGGGAGTCCGAGAGCGCGAAGGCCAGCGACATCACGCCGACGCGCCGTCCGCTCAAGATCCTGCTCGCCGAGGACAACGCGCCCAACCGCATGATCATCCAGCGCATCCTCGAGCTCGGCGGCCACACGGTGCTGACCGCCAGCGACGGCGAGGAGGCGCTGCAGATCCTCGACCAGCCCGGCATCGATCTGGTGCTGATGGACATCAACATGCCCGAGCTCTCCGGCTACGAGGCGGCGAAGCTCTACCGCATGGCGCACACCGACGGGCCGCGCCTGCCGATCCTGGCGCTCACCGCGGACGCCACCAGCCAGACCGAGCGGCTCTGCCGCGACGCCGGCATGGACGGCGTCCTCACCAAGCCGATCGAGGCGGCGCATCTCCTCGCCACACTGGAGACGATCGCGGTGCGCGCCGCCGCCGGCCAGCCGATCGACTCGCTGACGCCGCCGGTCGAGCCGCCGCCCAACGTGGTGACGCCGATCGCGCAGCATCCGCGCTACGGCGTCGAGGCCGGCGCGGTGCTGGACGAGGCAGCGGTCGAGGCGCTGAAGGCGCTCGGCGCCGGCAGCGACTTCTTCAACGACGTGATCGAGAATTTCCGCTCGGACGTGCGCGAGATCCTGGACCAGATGGCGCGCGCCGCGGCGAAGCGCGACCTGCGCGCCTTCCGGGACCACGCGCACTCCTTGCGCAGCAGCGCCGCCCATATCGGCGCCGTGCGCTTCTACCGCACGCTCTTCGCGCTGAGAGACCTGACCGCCCAGCAGCTCGACAAGGACGGCAACGCGCTCCTGGAGAAGCTCAGGGGCGAATACACCAACCTCGACGCGGCGCTCCGCCAGCAGGCGCAGGAAGCGCGGCGGGTTTAAAGCGGGACTACTCCGCCGCCTCGGCGCCGACGCGGGTGCGGCGGCGGTCCTGGGCGCTCACCAGGCGGGCCATCTTGCGCAGATCCGCCTCCTGCAGCCCCAGAGCGGTGTCGACCCAGCTCACCGCGATGTCCATGAGCTCGTCGATCTTGATGGGATTGACGCGGTCGCGGGCGCGGAAGATGGCGCGGTGCGCCGCGTGGCGGCGGCCGCTGCGGCCGTTGTACTCGTAAAGCGCCTCGGTGCCGCCGCCGTCATCGGCGAGCACGTCGACGACACCCAGCTGGTAGAGTTCCTCGGCGGTGTAGAGCCGGCCGCTGGTGATCATGCGCTCGGCCTGCGCCGGCGCGATGCGGCGCACCAGATAGCTGTAGGCGCCCATGCCGGGGAAAAGGTTGAACAGGATCTCCGGCAGGCCGAACTTGGCGCTGCGCTCGGCGATGATGAGGTTGGAGGAGAGCGCCGCCTCGAAGCCGCCGCCCAGCGCGTCGCCGCGCACCAGCGAGACGGTGATGATCGGCAGGTTGAGGTTGGTGGCGTTGGAGTAGCCCTCCTCCACCACGGCGCGGGCATAGCGCAGCAGCCCGTCGCGATCCTGGCGCCGGATCAGCGTCGCGAAGAGATCGAGATCGCCGCCGAGGTTCCATACCTGCGGCATCCGGGAATCCCAGGCGATGTACCTGACCGGCGAGGCGCCGCCGCCCGCAGCGAAGAGGGTGCGCACCATGTCCTGCACGCGCTGGATGTCGCGCAGCAGCGCCGGCGTGAAGCTGGGCCTGGCGCGGAAATGGAAATACGCGAACAGCACGCCCTCGCTGCCGTCGAACACCACATCCATCTCCTCGAAGGGGATGGCCGCGATGCGGGCTTCGATGGTGGAGGCGCTGATCTCGCCGCGGGTGGCGGGAACGGCCTCGGTTCGGGTGGTGGCGAGGTTCGGCAGTGGAACGGATGTCCTGCCGAGTTCTACTAATTGGATCTGCGCGCTCATTTCGGAAGGTTCCCCTGGTCTACCGGGAGCGGGCCCTTCGCCCCCGATCTAGAATTGCCTGCCGCGTTTTCGCTTTCAAAAACTCTACGGCACCTCGCCGCTTTTCTTCTAGCAATATTTCATTAACCACTTGAGATTGTTGACCTTGTCTTAATCAATCTTAACGATGCTTGTAATAGCCGCGGGTCAGTGCAAGAACTACTATATGTACCCCATACGCCCATATTCTCGGACACTTTCCGCGCGAACTGCCGGAACATCGATTGGGGATAAGCACCCTAAATAGGTAGAACTGAGGGAGATGAGCCCGGCTGTTAACATCTCGCCTGGGCCGCGTGCCCTAACCCGGTGATCACAACTGCAGACAGGCCCTGCGATCACGAGGGTATGGGCGTTACAGTTGAATTACATCGCTCGCCGCAAAAGCAAATAATCGGCGATCGAGCGCGCACCGCGAGCACTGGGGGAGCGCGTCTCTCGCCTCGAGAAGTCAGGGCGCGAATTGCGCGATGAGCTGCCGCGCCGCCGTCTCGTAGGCGGCGCCCTTGAGCCGCGCCACCTGATCCTGGTCGGCGGGCGCGCGGTTGATCGCGGCGCTGAGCGCGGTATCGTCGACGGGCTCCGGCGAAAACATCGCCCAGCCGCCGGAGCGCACGTCGACCACGATCATGCGGAGCCGGATCCGCATCCGCTGCGTCTCGTCGGGCACGACGGCTCCGACCACCGGAACCCAGGAGACCAGCTTGCTCGCCTGCCCGGAGCGGGCGGATTCCAGCACGCCCCAATAGCAGACGATCGTCTCGGCGCCGGCGCGCGCCGCGGCCAT
>DATKPX010000535.1:0-2330 GCA_035523855.1 Allostellaceae bacterium | reverse complement strand
GGGGGTGCGCAGCTTCTCCGTCGGCGTCGAGCCGACGCCGCTCTACAAGAAGCTGCACCGCGCCGCCGATCTGGCGCTGCAGGCGATCCTCGGCGTGCTGAAGCCGGGCGCGACGGCGCAGGAGGTGGTGGACGCCGCCGGCGTCATCGAGGAGAACGAGTTCACCACCCTCGACGACCTCGTGCACGGCTTCGGCGGCGGCTACCTGCCGCCGATCCTCGGCTCGAAGGGCCGGCCCGCCGGGCCGGTGCCGGATTTCCGCTTCGGCGCCGGCATGACCGTGGTGGTGCAGCCGAACGTGGTGACCCGCGAGGGCAATGCGGGCGTCCAGACCGGCGAGCTCGTGCACATCACCGAGAAAGGCGTCGAGCGCCTGCACAACGCGCCCAAGGGCTTCATCCGGGTCTGATCAGGGATTTTCGTCGCGCTCGCCCGGCGGCTGCTCGTCCTCCGGGCCCTCCTCTGTCGGCACGCGATAGTCGCCGGTGATCCAGCGCGCCAGGTCGATGGTGGTGCAGCGCTGGGAGCAGAAGGGCGTGTGGCGCTCGGTCGCGGGCTTGCCGCAGATCGGGCAGGGTTTGGCCGGCTTCTCGGGTCGCTCGCTCATTCGTCTTAGATAGTATCAGGCCGGGCCGATGTCGAAGCCGTCGCGGGCGCGCGCCGGCTCGGCGAGGATCGCGAGACTCCGGCCGGCACGCGCCTGCATCCCCTCGCGCGCCAGTGCCGCGGCCCCCTGCAAGGCCGCCGCCACCTCGGGATGAACGCGCAGGACGAGCGCCGCCGCCGGCGCGGCCGCGATTCGGCGCTCCGCCGCGGCGAGCGCCTCCAGCGCCACCGTGAGCGCGGTCTTGACGAGACCGCCCTGGGAGCCGCGCTCGAACAGGATCTCGTGCAGCGGCGCCCGCCGGCGCGGCCGGATCAGCTCCACATGGCCGAGCTTGGTCCAGCCGAGAAGCTGCGCTTCCAGCGCGCCCGCCTCGAGCGCCGTGCGAAAAACCGAGAGCAGCTGTTCCCTGGCGGCGCTGCGGCGCAGGCTGATGAAATCCACCACGATGGCGCCGGCGAGGCCGCGCCAACGGATCTGCCGCGCGATCTCGCCAGCCGCCTCGACATTCACCGCCAGCAGCGCCTCCTCGCCGCTGCGCCGCTCCTCGGCGAGCGCGCCGCTGTCGACGTCGACAAAGGTGGCCGCCGAGGTCGGCTCGATGGCGATCATGCCGCCGCCCGGGAGCGTCACCGTGAGATCGGAGAGCGCCGAGATGGACTCGGCGACGCCCTCAGCCTCGAAGAGCGTGGTGGTCTCGCGGTGCTGATCGACCGGTATCGTCAGCTCCGGCCGATCCCGCTTGAGCCAGGCGCGCGCTTCCGCCAGCACCGCCGCATCGTCGATGACGATGCGCGTCACCGTCGCGTCGACGAGCTCCGCCAGCAGCGCCGACAGCGGCGGCACCTGCTCGAGGCAGCAGGGCGGCAACGCGTCGGCCCGGCGCGCCGCGATCGCTGCCCAGCGCGCGCGCAGCACCGCGATCTCGCCCTCGAGCGCCGCCTTCGACGCGTGCGTCGCCGGCGGCAGCAGGCGGATCCCCTCGCCGCTGGCGAGCGCGCTTGCGAGAATGTCCTCCAGGCGCTTGCGTGCGCGCACCTCTACGGCGTCGACGGCGATGCCCGTGCGCGTCGGCGTCCACTCGAGCAGGCGGCCGGCAAGGCGCAGGCGCATCGAGACCGCCGCGGCCTTGTCGGCGCGGGCATCGCGCTTCACCTGCACCAGCACCGCCGCTCCCTCGGCGAGGCCGCCGAGATCGCCGCGGGTCGTCGCATCCTCGGCACTGAGATAGGCAGGCCGATCGAGGCCGATCTCCACCAGCGCCGCCTTGAGCGCCGGCAGCAGCCGCACCACGCGGCCGAGATGGATCGTGCCCAGCAGGCTCTCGCCCACCGTGCGCGCGAGACGGAAATCGATGAGATCGCCGGCATCGACGAGGGCGGCGCGGAGCTCGCCGGGGCTGGCGGATATCAGCAGCGCGCGGGTCACCGCGGTCCGGCGATGCGGCGGGCGGGCGCATAGCCCTGTCCCGCCAGCAGCGTCACCGTCTCATAGAGCGGCAGCCCCACCACGTTGGAGTAGGAGCCGGCGAGGAAGCGGACGAAGCGCGCCGCCAGGCCCTGGATCGCATAGCCGCCGGCCTTGCCCTGCCACTCGCCGGCAGCGAGATAGTTCTCGATCTCCTCCGGCTGCAGGCGGCGGAAGGTGACGATGGTCTCGGCCCGGCGCCGGGCGATGCCGCCATCCGGCCGCAGCAGCGCGAGGCCGCCATGGACCCGATGCCGCC
>DATKPX010000534.1:0-8867 GCA_035523855.1 Allostellaceae bacterium | reverse complement strand
GCCTCAACAGCGGCGCCTATGTCTCGGAGATGATCCGCGGCGGGCTGACCGCCGTGCCGGCGGGCCAGATCGAGGCGGCGCGCGCGCTGGCCATGCCGCGGCCCCTGATCTGGCGGCACATCATCCTGCCGCAGGTGATGGCCCTGATCCTGCCGCCGCTCACGGTGGAGTTCATCGCCCTCGTCAAGGCCTCGGCGCTGCTCTCGGTGATCGGCGTCGTCGAGCTGACGCGGACCGCGCAGCAGATCGTCGCCGCCACCTTCCAGCCGGTCGGGATCTGGATCGCCACCGGCGTGATCTATTTCATCATCTGCTTCGCGCTGGCCCTGCTGACGCGACGGATCGAGCGCCGGACGCTCGTCTACCGCCTGCGCTGAGGCCCGCATGTCCTTCGATCTCGCCGTCATCGCCTATGGGCTGCCGATCTTCGCCGAGGGGCTGCTGAACACTGTATTGTTCTGCGCGGTGGCGATCGGCGCCGGCCTGCCGCTCGCGGCGGTGCTGGCGCTGGCGCGGCTGTCGCGGCGCGGCGCGTGCCGCCGGCCGGCGATCGCCTTCATCGAGATCCTGCGCAACACGCCGTTCCTGGTGCAGGTCTTCCTGCTCTATTTCGCGCTGCCGGCGCTGGGGCTGCGGCTCGACGCCACCACCGCCGGGCTGGTGGCCCTGACGGCTTATGCCGGCGCCTATTTCGCCGAAGCGATCCGCGGCGCCATCCTCTCGGTGCCGAGCGGCCAGCTCGAGAGCGCGCGCGCCCTGGGCATGCCCTATCTCCGCGCTGTCAGGCGCATCGTCGCGCCGCAGATGATGGGCTATCTGCTGCCTGCCCTCACCAACCAGATGATCGGCGTCATCAAGGACTCGGCGGTGCTGTCGGTCATCACCGTGCCCGACATGGCGATGGCGGCGCAGCAGGTGCTCGGCGAGACCTTCGCCCCCGTCGAATCCTATGTCATGGCCGCCGTCCTCTATTGGGCGCTGACCGCCGCCGTCGCCGCCCTGATGGGGCGGCTGGAGACCCGTTTCGCGGCGCCGGCGCGACAGCCGCTTCGGCCGCTGGAGACCGTGCCTGCGTTCGCCGCCGAGCGCTGACCGATGACTTCCGAGAATACGCCCATCATCGAGGTCCGGAAGCTGAACAAGCATTTCGGCCCCCTGCACGTGCTCCGGGATATCGATCTCGATGTCCGGCTCGGCGAGAAGATCTGCATCATCGGACCGAGCGGCTCGGGCAAGAGCACGCTGCTGCGCTGCCTCAATTTCCTGGAAGAGCCCGACGGCGGCACGGTGCGGCTCGACGGCGCGCCGATCGGCATCCTGGAAGACGCCGAGGGCCGCCGCCGCCGCGACAGCGAGGCCAGCATCAACCGGGTCCGCCAGTCCGTCGGCATGGTATTCCAGAGCTTCAACCTCTGGGGCCACATGACGGTCCTGCGCAACCTGCTCGAGGCGCCGCTCTATGTCCGCCGGATGGACGCCAAGGCGGCGCTGGAAACGGCGCTCGCGCTGCTCGAGCGGGTCGGCCTCAGCGACAAGAAGAATGCCTATCCCTCGCAGCTCTCGGGCGGCCAGCAGCAGCGGGTGGCGATCGCCCGGGCGCTCGCCATGAACCCGCGCGTGATGCTGTTCGACGAGCCGACCTCGGCGCTGGATCCCGAGCTGATCGGCGAGGTGCTCGAAGTCATGCGCGGGCTGGCCCAGGACGGCATGACCATGCTGGTGGTGACCCATGAGATGGGATTCGCCGCCGAAGTGGCGGACCGCATCGTTTTCATGGACGGCGGCCGGATTCTCGAGGAGAGTCCCCCCGAAATTTTCTTCCGCGCGCCGCGCAACCCCCGCGCCGCGCAGTTTCTCGCCAAGGTCATCGGCCGGCAGGCGTCGGCTCGAGCGGCGGACGACAGACCGGTATCGGTCTGAGGATCTGAACTCTCTCACCTGGGCGCCCGAATGTCGCAGACCGTCCGAACGAGACCCTCTCGACCGCCGGAAACCGGCCGCTTCCTCTATAAGTCCGTGTCGAGCGCGCTCCGGGAGCGCATGGATTCGGGCAGCTATGCGCCCGGCGCGCGCATTCCGACCGTCGGCGAGCTCGCTGCCGAGTTCGGCGTCAGCACCATCACCGTGCGGCGCGCCATTCGCGACCTCTCGCTGGAAGGCCGGCTGACCGGACGCCAGGGCCTCGGCGTCTTCGTCGCCAAGCAGCAGCGCATGGTGCGCCGCCTGCGCGCCAGCAGCATCGCGCCGATCGAGGAGGATATGCGGCGGGCCGGCTTCGAGCCCTCGGTCCGCGACCTCGACATGAGCCTGGTGGTCGGCGACCGCGACCCCGCGGCGAAGCCGCTCGGCCGCGGCGGCAAGGCCACCTACCGGCTGGAGCGCGTTCTGCTGGCGGACGGCGAGCCGGTCGCCCTCGACACCATCTGGCTGCCGCGCTCGCTCGGCGACGCGCTCAAATCCGAGCTGCCGGGCCATTTCGTGATGTCGCTGATCGCGGCGCACGGCATTCCCCTGGATCACATCGACTACGAGCTCGAGGGCGCCAACGCCACCGACGCCCAGGCCGCCCTCCTCAACGTGATGTCCGGATTCCCGCTGCTGGTCATCCGCTACACGCCGATCGGCCTCGATGGCCTGCCGATGCTGAAGGGACGCACGACCTCGCGCGCCGACCGGTTCACCTACGAGTTCTGCGCGCGGCCCGAGCTGCACCGGCGGGGATGACCTGCTCCCGGCGCAACGGAATTGACGTCCGCGCCGCGCCTGCCCACCCTGGGACAGAGGGGAGAGCCGCATGTCGAAAGTGCTGTACGAGCGTCGTGGCCCGGTCGTCCTGATCACCATCAACCGTCCCGCGGCGATGAACGCCTATGACGCGGAGGCGGTCAGCGAGATGGGGCGCTGCTTCGAGTCCTTCGAGCGGGACGAGGAGCTTCGCGTCGCCATCCTGACCGGCGCCGGCGACAAAGCCTTCTGCGCCGGCGCGGACCTCAAGAGCCTGCATGGAACCGGCTTCGGCGGCGGCGTGCGCGAGCTCTGGGATGACGAGCGGCAGTACCGGCTGGGCCAGGGCATCCGGCCGCGCAAGCCGGTCATCGCCGCGATCAACGGCTATTGCCTGGCGGGCGGGCTCGAGCTGGCGCTGGCCTCGGACCTCCGCATCGCCTCGACCAACGCGTCCTTCGGATGCCCGGAAGTGAGATGGTCGATCCTGCACGGCTACGGCGCGATGCGCCTCGTGCAGACGATCCCCTTCGCGATCGCGACGGAGATGCTGCTGACCGGCGAGCGGATCGACGCCCGGCGCGCCCATGAGGCCGGCCTCGTCAGCCGGCTGGTCGAGCCCGCGGAGCTGCTGCCGACCGCGTTCCGCCTCGCCGAGACCATCGCCGCCAACGCGCCGATGGCGGTCCGGATCACCAAGGAGCTGGCCTGGAAGGGATTGCAGGAGCATCCCGAGGATTTCATGCGCTTCGTCGCCGCGGCGCTGGCGCTGATCCATGCCAGCGAGGACGCCAAGGAAGGGCCGGCGGCCTTCGCGGAGAAGAGAAAGCCCGTCTACAAAGGGCGCTGACCGCCGTGCGCGCCACGCCGGATCAGCGCTTCCTGTGGCAGCTCCTCCGACCGCGGACCCTCGCGATCGTCGGCGCCAGCGGCGCGCCGCACAAGGCCGGCGGCCGGCGCTGGCTGAGCGCCATCGCCGAGACGCCGCATCCCCGTCTTTTCCCGGTCACGCTCGGCACCGAGCCGCTGAACGGCCACAGGACCTATCGCTCGCTGAGCGAGCTGCCGGAGCCGGTGGATCTGGCGGTGGTCATGGTCCCGGGCGCCGCGGTGAAGCAGGCGATCGCGGATTGCGCGGCGATCAGCGCCGGCGCCGTCGTCGTGATCTCCGCCGGATTTGCCGAGACCGGGGCGGCAGGCCGCGCGCTCGAGGCCGAGCTTGCCGCGATCGCGCGGGAGAGCGGCGGCCGGCTGCTCGGGCCGAACAGCGCCGGCGTCTACAGCGCGGCGGGCGGCATCAACCTGCTGGGCTGGCCGGTGCCGAAAGGCGCCATCGGCCTGATCACCCAGAGCGGCAACGTCGCCCTCACCTTCACCCATATGGCGCGCGCGAAGCGGGTCGGCTTCTCCGCCATCCTGGCGCCGGGCAACGGCGCCGACCTCCGGGTTTCCGAGCTTGCCCGGCTGCTCCTGGAGGACGAAGCCACGCGATCGATCCTGATCTATTGCGAGGGCTTCGCCGAGAACGACGGCCGCCGCCTCGTCGAGGCCATCAGGGAGGCGAATGCCCGGAAGCCGATCGTCATTCTCAAGGCCGGCACCTCCGAGGCCGGGAACCGGGCGGTGCAGTCCCACACCGGGGCGCTGGCCGACGACGACCGGCTCGCGGACGGGATTCTCGGCAGCGCCGGGATCATCCGCGCGCGGGAGACCGAGGAGGCGTTCGACCTGGCCCTGGCGCTGGCGACGCCCATGGCGCTCGACGGGCCCGACATCGCGCTGCTCTCCGACGGCGGCGGCCATGCCACCATCGTCGCCGATTGCGCCGGCCGTCACGGGCTGCGGCTCGCCACCTTCGCGCCGGCCACCGTCGAGCGCCTGCGCGCGCTGCTGCCGGCGCGCAGCGGCATCGACAACCCGATCGACTTCGCGGGCTTGGCGGAGTCGCAGCCCGCGAGCGTGCCGGAAGCGATCGCGGCCTGCCTCGCCGACCCCAACGTCCGCGGCGTCATTTTCGCCGGCCATTTCGGCGGCTATCACCTGATGACGGGCGACGCGCCGACACGGGTGCGGGTTGCCGAGATGGAATTGCAGGCGGCGCGCCGGCTGGCCGCCGCGGCGGCGGCCTCCGGCAAGCCCTTCATCATGCACAGCGAGCATGCCGAGCGCGGTGTGGAGACCTTGCGTCCGATCTACGAAGCGGGGATCCCGCTCTATGCCGGCCTGGAGTCCGCGGCGCGGGCGATGGCGGCTCTCGGCGCCCGCACGCGACCCGCCGGCGGCCGGCACGGACGCGACATCCGGCGCGACGCCGAGGGGCCGGCGCGCGGGAACCAGGCCGCGCGACTGGTGCCGGAGCCCGAGGCGCGGGAGCGCCTGGCGCGGGCCGGCCTCCCGTTGGCGTCTTTCAGGACGGTGGCGACCGCGAGCGAGGCGCGGGCGGCGTTCGAGGAACTCGGCGGCCCGGTCGCGATGAAGCTGGTTTCGGCGAAGGCGCCGCACAAGTCCGATGTCGGCGGCGTCATCCTGGACGTCGACTCCGCGGAATCCGCAGCTGCCGCCGGTGCCCGGCTGATCGCCATCGCGCGCGATCTGGGGGCCGATGACGCCCGCATGCTCCTCAGCCCGATGATCGGCGAGGGGATCGAATGCCTGATCGGCGGCACCGTCGACCGCACCTTCGGGCCGGTGATCTCGTTCGGCGCGGGCGGCGTGCTGGTTGAGCTGATCGAGGACGTGAGTTTTCGCCTGGCGCCCGTCGACGCGGCGCAGGCGCGGGAGATGATCGAGGGCAGCCGGATCTTTCCCCTGCTGAGCGGCTATCGCGGCCGGAAGCCGGTCGACCTGGCGGCGCTGGTCGCGCTTCTCGCGGCCGCATCCCGATACCTCGCCGAGACGCCGGGCCTGTGCGCCCTGGATTTAAACCCGGTGATCGTCAATCAGACCGGCGCGCACATCGCCGACGTCCGGATCGTCGAGGGAGTCGAGCCCTAGCTGTGCGTGATCATGTAGATGGCCGCCGCCAGATACGCCACCGCCACCCAGACCAGCCAGGAGCCGGAGAGCAGGGCGCCGAGACGCGGCCAGACCATGGTCTCCGCGCCACGAGGACCGGATGTGCTGAGGACAAGATGCGGCAGGATCGGCAGACCAAGCTTCGAACGGCGCGCCATGGCGGATCCCCCCGGAGGCACGGAACAAGGGAGTTTAGGCCGGACCGGCGCGCCCGAGGTAGCCCGATCTGGGTTATGCACAGCGATTAGCCGGCACCTGTGCGATTTTGGCCACGCTCCGGCGCGGCCTTCATCTTCCTTAATCGGGTGATTAGCTGCCGGCGAGGCGGGCGCCCGGACTCACAGCACCTTGTCGAGGAACTCGCGCGTCCGCGCCTCGCGCGGCGCCTCCAGCAGCTGGGCCGGCGGCCCGTGCTCGACGATGACGCCGCCGTCGGTGAAATAGATGTGGTCGGCGACCCGGCGGGCGAAGCCCATCTCGTGCGTCACCAGGATGCAGGTGATGCCTTCGGCGGCGAGCTCCTGCACCGTCACCAGCACCTCCTTCTTGGTCTCGGGATCGAGCGCCGCGGTCACCTCGTCGAACAGCATGACCTTGGGGCTCATCGCCAGCGCCCGGGCGATCGCCACCCGCTGCTGCTGACCGCCGGAAAGCTCGCCGGGATAGGTGTCGGCCTTCTCCGTCAGGTGCACCTTCGCCAGCAGCTCGCGGGCCCGCGTCTCGACCTCGGCGCGGTTCTGGCGCAGCACGTGGATGGGCGCCATCATCACGTTCTGCAGCGCCGTCCGGTGCGGGAACAGGTTGTATTGCTGGAACACGATGCCGACATCGCGGCGCAGCGCGATCGGGTCGAGAGCGGCATCGTTCACCTCGCGGCCCGCCACCGTGATCGAGCCCGAGGTCACCGGCACCAGGCCGTTGATGCAGCGCAGCAGGGTCGATTTGCCCGAGCCCGAGGGGCCGATGATGCAGACCGTCTCGCCCCGGCGCACGGTCAGCGAGATGCCGGAGAGGACGGGGTAGTCGCCGAAGCGCTTCACCACCTCGCGCAGCACGACCACGGGGGCGCCCAGCTCGTGCGCCATTCAGCCGCGCACCTGGAAGCGCCGCTCGAGCGCCAGCGTCGCGCGGGCGATCGGGTAGCAATAGACGAAGAACAGCAGCAGCAGGAAGAGATAGAGCGGCAGCATCAGCTCCGGCCGCGCGTCCGACGCGATCGCGGCGCGCGTGATGGTGAGCCCGTCCTGGATGCCGACCACCGAGATCAGGGTCGTCGCCATGGTGAGGATCGCGTAGAGGTTCATCCAGGGCGGCAGCATGCGCCGGACCGCCTGCGGCAGGATCACCAGCCGGATGGTCTGCAGCGGGCCGAAGGCGAGGCCGCGGGCGGCGCTCCATTGCGGCTCCGGAATTGATTGCAGCGCGCCGCGCACGATCTCGGCGAAATTGGCGGCGACCGGCAGCGACAGGCCCAGCACCGCCTTGGCCCAGCTCGGCAGCGGAATTTCGAGGCCGCCCAGATGCAGCTCGAAGGGCAGCAGGAACATCGCGTAGAACAGCAGCACGAGCCAGGGTGCGTTGCGGAAGAACTGCGTCAGCGCCCAGCCCACGCCCCTGGGAAGGCGGGTCGGCGCGATGAGCAGCAATCCCAGCGCAAATCCCAGCGCCGTGCCGACCGCCATGGAGAGCACGCTCACCAGCACGTTGAAGAGGAAGCCGCCGAAGATCAGCGGCGCCCAGCGCAGGACGGCGGCGGCGGCGCTCTCCCCCACCGGAGCCGATCGCGTCTGCGCCCAGGCGAGCGAGGCCACGAAGAACAGCGCCGCGGCGAGCGGCAG
This sequence comes from Allostellaceae bacterium, assembly GCA_035523855.1. Lineage (GTDB taxonomy): Bacteria > Pseudomonadota > Alphaproteobacteria > ATCC43930 > CGMCC-115725 > DASZHJ01. The sequence goes on along the minus strand of DATKPX010000534.1, from coordinate 1,290 downwards.
CGCCGGCAGGGCGAGCGGCGCGCGGAAGCCGGCGAGCGGGCCGACGCGGCGCAGGACGGGCAGATCGGTCACGGCGTATAGCCGGGGATGCGCAACGCGCGCTCCCAGCGCTCCATCACCCAGACCAGGATCGCGATCAGCGCGATATAGATCACCAGCAGCAGGTACATCATCTCGCGCACGTTCATCACCTCGGACCAGATCTGCCCGGCCGCATAGAGCAGCTCCGGCACGCCGATCGCATAGGCCAGCGTGGTGGTCTTGACGAGATTGACCAGGTTATTGGTGAGCGCCGGCAGGCAGATCCTGAGACCGAGCGGCGCCAGCACGTAGCGATAGGTCTGCAGCCGGCTGAAGCCGAGGCCGGCGGCGGCCTCCACCATCATCGCCGGCACCGCCTCGACGCCGGAGCGGAAGATCTCCACGTTGAAGGCGCCGGCCAGCAGGCTGAACGAGATCACCGCCCAGCCATAGCCGTCGATCAGCGGCGATCGGCCGGAGGACGGCAGCAGGCTGCCGATCGCGAAATAGAAGAAGGCGAGCTGCACCAGGGGCGGCGTATTGCGGAAGGCCTGGACGTAGAAGCGCACGACACCCTGCGCCAGCCGCGACCGGGTGGACAGCATCCAGGCGCCGATGAGGCCGAGCAGGATCGAGAGCGCGATGCAGGTCAGCGACAGCTCGACCGTGGTGCGCAGGCCGAGCAGGATCCGCTCGCCGTCGAACGCGTCGGTGAACGGCGAGAAATTGAGCCCGTAGCGATCGTCGAGCCAGCGGAAGAAATCCGCGACCGGCCCCTGCATCGGTCCCGCTCAGTTCATCGACAGCTTCTGCTTCATCTCCTGCAGATAGGGGCTCGGCTTGATGCCCCATTTCTTCTCGAGGTCGATGACATGGCCGCTCTTCAGCCAGCCCTTGCTCATCTCGGCGAGGAGCTTGCCGAAGGGGCTGTCGATATCCTCGAGCCGGACGCCGATCGCCCAGAGCTGCGGATCCTCCGAGGCCAGCGGCATCTCGTAGCCGGCCCATTTCGGATCGCCGCCCGCGAGGGTGGATTCGATCAGCGTGTCGTCGAACAGGAAGGCGTCGCAGTTGCCCGCCGTCAGCGCGTTGAGCGCGTCGGGAACCGCGGGGAATACCACCAGCTCGGGCGAATAGAGCTGCGCCACGCGCCGGTTGTAGTAGGCGCCCTGCACCGCGCAGACCTTGCGCCCCTTGAGATCGGCCCAGCTCTTGAGCCCGACCGATTTCGGCGCCAGCACGTTGGTCGCGCCGGCGAAGTAATTGGGT
>DATKPX010000533.1:0-6103 GCA_035523855.1 Allostellaceae bacterium | reverse complement strand
GCTGGGCGACGCCGCCGCCTGGCCGGTGCAGGGGCTGATCCGCCATTTCCGCCCGGAGATGGAGCGCCGCATCGCCCAGTACCGCGCCGCCGCCAGCAAGGCCGCATAGGAGCCGCCGATGCCCAAGCTCACCGTCAACGGCATCGCGGTCGAGGTTCCCGCCGGCGCCACCGTGTTCCAGGCCTGCCAGCAGATCGGCGTCGAGGTGCCGCACTTCTGCTATCACCAGCGCCTGTCGATCGCCGGCAACTGCCGCATGTGCCTCGTCGACATCGAGAAGTCGCCGAAGCCGGTGGCCTCCTGCTGCATGCCGGCGGCGGACGGCATGGTGGTGCACACTGAGTCCGAGCGGGCGCGCAAGGCGCGCCACGGCGTGATGGAGTTCCTGCTCATCAACCATCCACTCGACTGCCCGATCTGCGACCAGGGCGGCGAGTGCGACCTGCAGGACCAGGCGATGGCCTATGGCTGGGGCCGCAGCCGCTACGCCGAGGAGAAGCGCGCGGTCCGGGAAAAGAATTTCGGACCGCTGGTGAAGACCGAGATGACCCGCTGCATCCACTGCACGCGCTGCATCCGCTTCCTCACCGAGGTGGCCGGCGTCCAGGAGCTGGGCGCCACCAGCCGCGGCGAGCACATGGAGATCACCACCTATATCGAGCGCGCGCTCACCTCCGAGCTCTCCGCCAATATCATCGACCTCTGCCCGGTGGGCGCGCTGACCTCCAAGCCCTATGCCTTCGTGGCGCGGCCCTGGGAGCTGGAGAAGACCGAATCCGTCGACGCGCTGGATGCGGTCGGCAGCAACATCCGCATTGATGCCCGCGGCGCCCAGGTGCTGCGCATCCTGCCGCGCCTCAACGAGGACGTGAACGAGGAATGGCTCAGCGACAAGAGCCGCTTCGCCGTCGACGGCTTGAGCCGCCGGCGCCTCGACCGGCCGTTCCTGCGCAAGAACGGCAAGCTCGTCGCGGTGGAGTGGCGCGACGCCTTCGAGGCGATCGCCGCCCGCATCAGGGGCGTGCCGGGAACCGCGCTCGCCGCCATCGCCGGCGACCTCGCCGATGCCGAGGCGATGCTGGCGCTCAAGGAACTGATGACCGCGCTCGGCTCGCCCAATCTCGACTGCCGCCAGGACGGCGCCGCGCTCGATGGGGCGACCCGCGCCGGCTACCTCTTCAATACGACCATCGCCGGCATCGAGAGGGCGGACGTCTGCCTGCTGATCGGCAGCGACCCGCGCCGCGAGGCGTCGCTGGTCAATGCGCGGCTCCGTAAGCGCTGGCTGCAGGGCCGCTTCAAGGTGGCGGCGATCGGGCCCGAGCTCGACCTGACCTATCCCGCGACCATGCTCGGCACCGGGCCCGAAGTGCTCGACGCCCTCATCGCCGGCACGCATCCCTGGTCGGAGACGCTGAAATCGGCGAAGGCGCCGATGCTGATCCTGGGGCAGGGGGCGCTGACGCGGCCGGACGGCGCGCAGGTGCTGGCGAAGGCGCGGAAGCTCGCCGAGACCTATGGCCTCGTGCGCGAGGGCTGGAACGGCTTCAACGTGCTGCATACCGCGGCGGCGCGGGTCGGCGGCCTCGATCTCAAATTCCTGCCGGGGCAGGGCGGCCGCGACGTCGCCGGCATCCTCGAAAGCGCCGGCAAGGGCGAGATCTCAGTCGTCTATCTTCTCGGCGCCGACGAGATCGACATCGCCCGCCTCGGCAAGGCCTTCGTCATCTACCAGGGCCATCACGGCGATGCCGGCGCGCACCGCGCCGACGTGATCCTGCCGGGTGCCGCCTACACCGAGAAGGACGCCACCTACGTCAATACCGAGGGCCGGGTGCAGCGCGGCCGTCGCGCGGTTTTCCCGCCTGGCGAGGCGCGCGAGGACTGGACCATCATCCGCGCGCTCTCCGACGTGCTCGGCCACAAGCTGCCTTATGATTCCCTGGCGCAGCTCCGCCAGCGTCTGAGCACGGTCGCGCCCACCTTCGCCACCGTGGACGAGATCGCGCCGGCCGCCTGGGGGCCGTTCGGCCGCGAGGGCACGCTGGCGGCGCAGCCCTTCGCCTATCCGATCGAGGATTTCTATCGCACCGATCCGATCAGCCGCGCCTCGCCCACCATGGCGGAATGCGCGGCTGTGGTTGCCGAGGCCAGTGGCCAGGCGGGGAAGACCGGCACCCATGGCTAGCTTCTGGAACTTCGTCGTCCTGATCGCGACTTACCCGCTCACCATCATGGTGGCGGAAATCCTGCTGGTGGTGGTGCCGCTGCTGATCGGCGTCGCCTACTTCACCTACGCCGAGCGCAAGGTGCTGGCCTGGGCGCAGCTCCGCAAGGGACCGAATGTGGTCGGCCCTTTCGGCCTGCTGCAGCCTTTTGCCGACGCGCTCAAGCTGCTGATGAAGGAGACGGTGGTGCCGAGCGGCGCCAACCAGGTGATCTTCGTGCTGGCGCCGATCCTCACCTTCGTGCTGAGCCTGATCGCCTGGGCGGTGATCCCCTTCGATGCCGGCATGGCGCTCGCCAACATCAATGTGGGCATCCTCTATCTCTTCGCCATCAGCTCGCTCGGCGTCTACGGCATCATCATGGCGGGCTGGGCCTCGAATTCGAAATACGCTTTCCTCGGCGCGCTGCGCTCGGCGGCGCAGATGGTGTCCTACGAGGTCTCGATCGGCTTCGTGCTGGTGACGGTGCTGCTGTGCGCCGGCTCGCTCAATCTTTCCGACATCGTTCAGGCGCAGCGCCACGTCTGGTTCGTGATCCCGCTGCTGCCGATGGCGGTGATCTTCTTCGTCTCCGGCCTTGCCGAGACCAACCGCTCGCCCTTCGACCTGGTCGAGGGCGAGTCCGAGCTGGTGGCGGGGTATTTCGTTGAATACTCCGCGATGACCTTCGCGCTCTTCTTCCTCGGCGAATACGCGAACATGATTCTGGTCAGCGCGATGACCTCTGTGCTGTTCCTCGGCGGCTGGCTGGCGCCGTTCAACATCGCGCCCTTCACCGGATTCCTCGGCCATCTCTGGGCGATCTTCTGGTTCGCGCTCAAGACCGGCCTCATGTGCTTCTGCTTCCTCTGGGTGCGCGCGACCTTTCCGCGCTATCGCTACGATCAGCTGATGCGCCTCGGCTGGAAGGTGTTCCTGCCCTTCTCGCTGTTCTGGCTGGTGCTGACCGCGGGCGTGCTGGTCGCCACCGGATGGGTCCCGAAATGACCGCCTTTTCCCTCACTTCAGCCATGGGAGGCTGAGCGATGGCATTCCTCGATCGCACCGCGCGCGGCCTGCTGCTGGTCGAGCTCGTCCGCGGGCTCGGCCTCACTCTCAGATACATGTTCAAGCCGCCGGTGACGGTGAACTACCCCTTCGAGAAGGGGCCGCTCAGCCCACGCTTCCGCGGCGAGCACGCGCTCCGGCGCTATCCCAATGGCGAGGAGCGCTGCATCGCCTGCAAGCTCTGCGAGGCGGTCTGCCCGGCGCTCGCGATCACCATCGAGGCCGAGCCCCGCGAGGACGGCAGCCGGCGCACGACCCGCTACGACATCGACATGACGAAGTGCATCTATTGCGGCTTCTGCCAGGAAGCCTGCCCGGTCGATGCCATCGTCGAGGGCTCGAACTTCGAGTTCGCCACCGAGACCCGCGAGGAGCTCTTCTATAACAAGGAGAAGCTGCTCTCGAACGGCGACCGCTGGGAGGCGGAGCTCGCCAGCAAGCTCGCTCAAGACGCGCCTTACCGCTAGGAGACGACGCGTGATCATCCAGGCGCTCGCCTTCTACCTCTTCGCCATCGTTGCCGTGGGCGCCGGCGCGATGGTGGTGACGGCGCGCAACCCCGTCCATTCCGTGCTGTTCCTGATCCTCGCCTTCTTCAACTCGGCCGGCCTCTTCGTGCTGCTGGGCGCCGAGTTCCTGGCGATGATCCTGGTGGTGGTCTATGTGGGCGCGGTTGCCGTGCTGTTCCTCTTCGTGGTGATGATGCTCGACATCAACTTCGTCGAGCTGCGCGAGGGCTTCCTGCGCTATCTGCCGATCGGCGGCATGGTGGGCCTCGTGCTGCTGGCGGAGCTCTTCCTGGTGTTCGGCGCCTGGGTCACGGTGCCCGACGTCGCGACCGCGGTGACGGCGCCGCCGGCGCCGCAGGCCAGCAATACCGCGGCGCTCGGGCTGCTGCTCTATACCCGCTACGTCTATGTCTTCCAGGCGGCGGGCATCGTGCTGCTGATCGCCATGATCGGCGCCATCGTGCTGACCTTGCGCGCCCGCGTCGGCGTCCGCCGGCAGCGCATCGCCGGCCAGATCGCGCGCGTGCGCACGCAGACGGTGGAGCTGGTGAAGGTGCGGACGGGGGAGGGGGTCTAACCCATGCTGCAGATCGGGCTCTCGCACTACCTGACGGTGGCGTCGATCCTGTTCACGCTCGGGATCTTCGGCATCTTCCTCAACCGGAAGAACGTGATCATTATCCTGATGTCGATCGAGCTGATGCTGCTCGCCGTCAACATCAACTTCGTCGCCTTCTCCGCCTTCCTGCATGACCTCGTCGGCCAGATCTTCGCCATGTTCGTGCTGACGGTGGCGGCGGCCGAGGCGGCGATCGGCCTCGCGATCCTGGTGGTCTATTTCCGCAACCGCGGCACCATCGCGGTCGAAGACATCAACCTGATGAAGGGCTGAGCCGGTGTCCGTCGCTGTCGTCTTCCTGCCGCTCCTCGGTGCCATCATCGCCGGCTTCTTCGGCCGCTGGATCGGCGACCGCGGTGCGCAGCTCGTGACCTGCGGCGGGCTGCTGCTCGCGGCGGTTCTTGGCATCGTGCTGTTCTTCAAGGTCGCGATCGGCGGCGACGAGTTCGTGACGCAGATCTTCACCTGGATCGATGCCGGCAAGCTGCAAGTGAACTGGGCGCTCCATTTCGACACGCTGAGCGCCGTCATGGTGCTGGTGGTGACCGTGGTCTCCGCCATGGTGCATGTCTATTCCGTCGGCTACATGGCGCATGATCCCTCGATTCCGCGCTTCATGAGCTATCTGAGCCTGTTCACCTTCTTCATGCTGATGCTGGTGACGGCGGATAATTTCGTGCAGCTGTTCTTCGGCTGGGAGGGCGTCGGTCTCTGCTCGTACCTGCTGGTGGGATTCTGGTACGACCGGCCCAGCGCCAACGCGGCGGCGATCAAGGCCTTCGTGGTGAACCGCGTCGGCGATTTCGGCTTCGCTCTCGGCATCTTCGCGGTCTACTACATCTTCGGCACCCTGCATTTCGAGGAGGTGTTCAAGGCGGCGCCTGATCAGGCCGGCCTCACCATGAACTTCCTCGGCTGGCAGGTGAACGCGCTGACCTGCACCTGCATCCTGCTCTTCGTCGGCGCGATGGGAAAATCGGCGCAGATCGGCCTCCACACCTGGCTGCCGGACGCCATGGAGGGCCCGACGCCGGTCTCGGCGCTGATCCACGCCGCCACCATGGTGACCGCCGGCGTCTTCATGGTGGCGCGCTTCTCGCCGCTCTTCGAATACGCGCCGATCGCGCTCGCGGTCGTCGTGGTCATCGGCGGCACCACGGCGCTCTTCGCGGCGACGGTGGGCGTCGCGCAGACCGACATCAAGCGCGTCATCGCCTATTCCACCTGCAGCCAGCTCGGCTACATGTTCTTCGCCGCCGGCGTCTCCGCCTATCCCGCGGCGATCTTCCACCTGACCACGCATGCCTTCTTCAAGGCGCTGCTGTTCCTGGGCGCGGGCTCCGTCATCCACGCCATGTCCGGCGAGCAGGACATGCGCAAGATGGGCGGCCTCTGGCGCCTGGTGATGATCACTTACATCCTGATGTGGATCGGCAGCCTGGCGCTGGCGGGCATCCCGCCATTCGCCGGCTACTTCTCCAAGGACGTGATCCTCGAATCCGCCTGGGCCGCCCACAGCGGCGTCGGGCTCTACGCCTTCATCCTCGGGACCTTTGCCGCCTTCCTGACCGCCTTCTATTCCTGGCGCCTGCTGTTCCTGACCTTCCATGGCGAGCCGCGGGCCGATCGCGAGACCATGCATCACGTCCATGAGTCGCCTGTCGTGATGATCCTGCCGCTGGTGGTGCTGGCGACCGGCG
>DATKPX010000532.1:0-2475 GCA_035523855.1 Allostellaceae bacterium | reverse complement strand
GAGGCGGATCCAGATCCAGGCGCCGTCGAAATTTGCCGCCACCAGCCGTCCGACGCAGGCGGTCGCCTCATCGTGCCGGCCGAGGCGCACCAAGGCGAATGAGAGCCAGGCCCGTGCCCCGATATCGCCCTCGCGCATGGCGGCCGAAGCGCGATTGGCCGCATCCTCCGCCTCCTGCCAGTGCGAAAGTTCGCAGGCGAGATCGGCGACCAGCGCCCAACGCTGGGCGGCAACCTGCTCGGGTTGGGCGAGGGCCGCTTCCCAATTCGCGCGCAGCTCCCGCTCGGCCTCACGAATGTGACGCCCCCGGACGAGCAGGCGGAATAGCTGGTAGCGTGCGCTCCAGTCATCCGGGCAGAGGCGCACCACCGCCTGGGCCGCCACGATCGCCTCCTCGGGTCGGTGCAGCTCGATATTTGCCTGAGCAAGGTCCCGCCAGGCATTGCTGTCATCGCCTGCCATCTTCGTGGCGACGGCAATTTCATCCAACGCTTTGATGAAATCTCTGCTGCGGATCAGGTGCAGAGCCTTGACGGCATAGGCGTGGCCATTGCCGCCGGTGGCGGCGATGAAGCGATCGGCCAGCAGCAATTGCCGCAGCCGGTCCTCCATCTCGTCGCAGACCTGGTGGAGCGTCAGCCATTCCTCGGGGTCGGCCGGGGTGATCGACTCCATGAAAAGCGCTTCCCGGCGCGCGGCCTGCAGATCGCCGGCGGCGGCAAGGCTGCGGCACAGCGCGATCTGCACCTCCCGGTCGCCCGGCCGCAGCGTCAGCAGCTCGCGCCAGGCCTCGGCGGCCTCGGCATGTTTTCTGGCGCGGGTGGCGGCCTCCGCGCGGCGACGCAGTGCCGCCACTTGCTTTGCGCCCTCCGCGGTCTTGGTCTCTGTCTCGGCTGCTGGCACCATCACCTCTTCGTAATGTCGTGACCCGGGCCGCCGGCCGGGTGAGGACCGGTTCCTAGCATTTCCCGCGCGGCCGTCTCAATCGAGGGTAGACGTACCCGCGGCGGGGATTGCCGCGGGCTGCGTCCCGCTCTCCCAGCCGCTCTCGATGGCCTCGAGCGAGCGGCCCTTGGTTTCCGGCACCAAAGCGCGGGTGAAAACGAAGGCCGCCAGCGTCAGCGCCGCGTAGAGGAAGAAAGTGCCTGGCCGGCCGACGATATGCAGCAGGCTGAGGAAGGTCAGCGCGACGATCAGGTTGGAGCCCCAGTTGGCGATGGTGGCGATCGACATGCCGCGCGCACGCACCGCCAGCGGGAAGATCTCGGAGATCAGCAGCCAGAACACCGGCCCGAGACCGATCGCGAAGCAGGCGACATAGGCCATCAGGCTGAGCGCCACGATCCAGCCGAGCGCGCCGCTGGATGCGCCGAGCAGGAAGCCGAGGGCGAGGACGCAGAGTGCCAGCATCATGCCGACGAGCCCGGTGAGCAGCAGCGCCCGGCGTCCGACGCGATCGATCAGGCGGATCGCGACCACGGTCATGAGCACGTTCACCGCGCCGACCCCGGCGGTGGCGAGGATCGAGGCGGAAGCGGAGGCGAGGCCGGCGCTCTGGAAGATCGTCGGCGCAAAGTAGATGACCGTGTTGATGCCGGTGACCTGCTGGAAGATGGCGAGGCCGACGCCGATGATGAGCGGCCGGCGAAGGGCGGTGGCACCCATTTCCTCCCTGCGGCGGGCGCGATCCTCGCGCCGGAGGTCGCTGCGCAGTTCGGCGACTTCGCGGTCTATGTCCGCAGTCGCCGTGTCGCTGCCGCGCAGCCGGCTGAGGGCGGTGCGGGCGTCCTCCATGCGGCCATGTCCCGCGAGCCATCGGGGCGTTTCCGGCAGGAACAGCATGCCGGTGGCGAGGATCACGCCGGGGAGACCGCCGAGGCCGAGCATCCAGCGCCACTCGCCGCTGGCGGCGAAGGCGTAGCCGACCAGGTAGGAGACCAGGATACCGATCGTGATCATGAGCTGGTTGAGTGAGACCAGGGCGCCGCGCGCTTCGGCCGGCGCGGTTTCCGCGAGGTAGAGCGGCGCCAGCATCGACGAGACGCCGATGCCGATGCCGACCAGCAGGCGTCCGAGCAGCAGCAGCGAGAGTGTGGCGGCCGCGGCGGAGATCACTGCGCCGACGACGAAGATGGCTGCGGTGAGAAGGATGACCGGCTTGCGGCCGAACCGGTCGGCCAGCACGCCGCCGAACGCTGCGCCGAGTGCGGCGCCGGCGAGGGCGATGCTGGTGACCACGCCCTCCATGAAAGGCGAGAGGTGGAAGGCCTGGCGCAGGAACAGCAGGGCGCCGGAGATGACGCCGGTGTCGTAGCCGAACAGCAAGCCGCCCAGTGCGGCGATGCTGGCGATCAGACCTGCTTTCATGGCGTTTCCCCGACTGCGTAGAAGTGAAGCGATGTGCAAGTTGTCGATCCGCCACGCAAGGGAGACGAGGGTCGCCCTCTCCTCGGCCTTCCTGTAATGGGGGTCCGG
>DATKPX010000531.1:0-5491 GCA_035523855.1 Allostellaceae bacterium | reverse complement strand
GCGATGTCGGCCTCGATCGAATAGGACTGGCCGCCGGTGGAATCCGTCGGGTTCTTGGTGAGCGTCGGCAGCGACGCCTCATCGGCGACGAAGGGATCGTCGGTCTGGAGGGTGGCGGGAAAGAAGCGGTCGCCGGCGAAGCCATGGGCTTCCGCGGGACCGCTGGTATGGAGCAGCGCGGCGGCGCCGAGCGCCGTCGCGGCCATGAGTGCGCGGGACATGAAGAGGGACTCCCCCTTGAGTTCGGAAAGCGTCGCGCGCCGCCCGCCCTGCGGGCGAACGGCAACGGGAACGCCGATGGAAGGGAACTCAGGCCGCGGTGGGCGGCGCGCGCGGAGCGTAGGGGGTGCGGGCGGCGGATTTGCCGAGCCGGCGGGGTGCGGTCGGCGGACTTGCCAGCACCAGCTCGGAAGGCGTCGCCACCACGATCAGCGGCGGCAGGGTCATCGCGGTGACTGCCGCGGCGGTGAGGCCGCCGCAGATCAGGCAGCCGCCATCATGATGATGATGATCGTCGCCGGGATGCTCGTGATGGTGGTGCGCGCCCGCGGCGCCCGCCGCCGCCAGCCGCAGATGGTTGGCGGCGTGGATGATGTCGCGGGCGAGATGGATCGGCAGCAGGGCGTTGACGGCGAGCGCCAGGACGCCGAGCCACACCCCCAGCCCCGTAACCCGCCGCCGCACCATCGCCTGCTGCCGCCTCCCTCAGGGACGTCGCCGCCACCTTAGACTCCGCTTGCGCGGTGGTTCAATCGTCGGTGCCGCGACTCAAGGGATTGTGCGGAGGTCCGGCGGCATCGCCTTTGACGCTACTTCCTCCTCTCCACTAGACTGCGGCAGCGGCTGGCCAGCCGCCACACCGCGGGATGCCCACAGGCCTTCCCGTTGAAAACAAACGGGGAAACGCCTTGACATCGACTGAAGCAACGACCGTCCGCGTCACCGAGGAAGAGGCGCTGCGCTTCCACTCCGAGGGCCAGCCGGGCAAGCTCGCCATCGCTCCCACCAAGGCGCTCGCCACCCAGCTCGACCTCTCGCTCGCCTACTCGCCGGGCGTCGCGTTCCCCTGCCTGCACATCCAGAAGAACCCGGCCACCGCCTACGATTACACCGCCAAGGGCAATCTGGTGGCGGTGATCTCCAACGGCACCGCGGTGCTGGGCCTGGGCGATCTCGGCGCGCTCGCCGCCAAGCCAGTGATGGAAGGCAAGGCGGTGCTGTTCAAGCGCTTCGCCGGCATCGACGCCGTCGATCTCGAGATCGACACCAAGGACGTCGACGCCTTCGTCAATTGCGTGCGCTACCTGCATCCGGCCTTCGGCGGCATCAATCTCGAGGACATCAAGGCGCCGGAATGCTTCGTCATCGAGCAGCGCCTGCGCGAGCTCCTCGACATTCCCGTCTTCCATGACGACCAGCACGGCACCGCGATCATCGCCACGGCGGCGCTCATCAACGCGTTGCACCTCACCGGCCGCGAGCTCAAGGACATCAAGATGGTGGTGAACGGCGCCGGCGCCGCCTCGATCGCCTGCGTCGAGCTGCTGAAATCCATGGGGCTGCCGCACGACAACGTCACGCTCTGCGACACCAAGGGCGTCGTCTATCAGGGCCGCACCGAGGGCATGAACCAGTGGAAGTCGGCCCATGCGGTGAAGACCAAGAAGCGCACGCTTGCCGAGGCGATGGAGGGTGCCGATGTCTTCTTCGGCCTCTCGGCCAAGGGCGCCGTCAACCGGGCGATGGTGAAGTCGATGGCGGCGAAGCCGATGATCGCCGCCATGGCCAATCCCGATCCCGAGATCTCGCCGGAGGAGGTGCTGGCGGTGCGCTCGGACGCCATCATCTGCACCGGGCGCTCGGACTATCCGAATCAGATCAACAACGTCCTGGGCTTCCCCTACATCTTCCGTGGCGCCCTCGACGTGCGCGCCTCCACCATCAACGACGCGATGAAGATCGCGGCGGCGAAGGCGCTGGCGGCGCTGGCGCGGGAAGACGTGCCCGACGAGGTGGCGGCCGCCTATTCCGGCCAGCGCCTGCAGTTCGGTCCCGACTACATCGTGCCGACCCCCTTCGATCCGCGCCTGATCTGGGCGGTGCCCTCGGCGGTGGCGGAGGCGGCGATGAAGAGCGGCGTGGCGCGCCGGCCCTTCGCCGATCTCGACGGCTATCGCACCGCGCTCAAGGCGCGGCTCGATCCGACCGCGGCGACGCTGCAGCGGATCTTCGAGGAGGTACGCGCGCGGCCGAAGCGGGTGGTCTTCGCCGAGGGCGAGGAGGAGAGCGTGATCCGCGCCGCGCTCGCCTTCCGCGCCAACGGCTACGGCACGCCGGTGCTGATCGGCCGCGAGGAGCGCATCCGCGAGACCCTGAAGCAGATGGGCTTGCAGGCACCGACCGATCTCGAGGTGCACAACGCCAGGCTCTCCAAGCAGAACCAGACCTACCGCGACTACCTCTACAATCGCCTCCATCGCAAGGGCTTCCTGGAGCGCGACTGCCAGCGGCTGGTGAACCAGGACCGCAATGTCTTCGCCGCCTGCATGATCGCCTGCGGCGATGCCGACGCCCTCGTCACCGGCGCCACCCGCAGCTATTTCGACGCCTTCAAGCAGGTGAAGCGGGTGATCGGCGCCCGGCCGGGCCACCGCGTCTTCGGCCTCGCCATGCTGCTCTCCCGCGGCAAGGTGGTCTTCATCGCCGACACCACGGCGCATTTCACGCCGACCGCGGAGGAGCTCGCCGACATCGCCGCGCAGTCGGCGGCGAAGGCGCGCCGCATGGGGCAGGAGCCGCGCGTGGCGCTGCTCTCCTTCTCGAATTTCGGCAATCCGAAGCTGGCGGATGTCGACCGCATCCGCGAGGCGGTGAAGCTGCTCGACCAGCGGCAGACCGACTTCGAGTATGACGGCGAGATGTCCGCCGATGTGGCGCTCGATTTCCGCCTGATGCGCGATCGCTACCCCTTCACGCGGCTCACCGGCCCTGCCAATGTGCTGGTCATGCCCGGCCTCCACTCCGCCAACCTCGCCTCGCAGCTCCTGGAGCAGCTCGGCGGCGGCGTCCATATCGGACCGCTGATCATCGGCCTCGCCAAGCCCGCGCAGGTGCTCGAGATGGGCTCCACGGTCTCCGATCTCGTCAACCTGGCGGCGCTCGCGGCGCACGAAGCGATCGGCTGAGCATGCGCGGCGCCCGACGATGAGCCGGCGGGCGCCGCCCTTTCCTGCGATTCTCCTGGGCTCGCTGGCGCTCGCAGCGCCGGCCTTCGTCGTGCTGGCGGTGCTGGCGATCTCGGGCGAGCTCGGCGCCGGCACGGTGGTGCTCTCGGCGCTCGCCGTCTATGTCGGCGTGACGGTGGTGGCAGGGCCGCTCTTCGCCGGCCTCGACCAGGTGAAGCAGGCGCTCGACGCCTTGACCGAGGGCGTGCCGGCGCTGCCCGAGGTCGACACGCTCAGCCCCACGGCGCGCGACTTGAGCCGCGCGGTGGTGCGGCTCGGCCGCGCGCTCAGGCAGACCGCGGCCGGCGGCGCCGCGGCGCGCGCCGGCGCCGAGGCGGTGCTGGCGGCGCTCCCCGATCCGCTGCTGCTGATCGACCGCGATCGCCGCATCCTCAGCGCCAATCCGGCGGCGACCGGCCTCTTCGGCCCGCGCCTCCAGGGCCGCGACCTTGCCGGCGCGCTCCGGGCGCCGGGGGTGCTGGCGGCGGCGGATGCGGTGCTGCGCGGCGGCGCGCCGCGCACCGTCGACATCGACCTGCCGGGACCGGTGGAGCGGCACCTCTCCGCGCAGATCACGCCGCTCGACCCGCCCACCGGCGACGGCGCTGCGGCGCTCCTCACCTTGACCGACCTCACCAGCATCAAGCGCAGCGAGCGCATGCGGCAGGACTTCGTCGCCAATGCGAGCCATGAGCTGAGGACGCCGCTGGCGACGCTCACCGGCTTCATCGAGACGCTGCGCGGCCCGGCGAAGGACGATCAGGCCGCGCGCGAGCGCTTCCTCTCGATCATGGCGGACCAGGCGAGCCGGATGACCCGCCTCGTCGATGATCTGCTCTCCCTCGGCCGCATCGAGCTCAACGAGCATCTGCCGCCGAAGGACCGCGTCGATCTCGCCCGCGTGCTCGCCACCGTCGCCGACAGCCTGGAGCAGCGCGCGGCGCGTCGTGGCATGCGGATCGATGTCGGCCCGGTCGAGGAGCTGCCGGCGGTGCTGGGCGATGCCGACGAGCTCACCCAGGTGTTCCAGAACCTGATCGACAACGCGATCAAGTACAGCGGCGAGGGAACGGCGGTGGAGGTGAGCGCCGCGCTCTCGCCGCGCCGCGTCGCCGGCATGCCGGCGGTGCAGGTCGCGGTGCGCGACCATGGCGACGGCATCCTGCCGGAGCATCTGCCGCGCCTCACCGAGCGCTTCTATCGCGTGGATCCCGCGCGGTCCCGTGAGCTCGGCGGCACCGGCTTGGGCCTGGCGATCGTCAAGCACATCGTCAACCACCACCGCGGCCTTTTGGACATCACCAGCGAGCTCGGCGAAGGCTCTGTTTTTATTGTTCATTTGCCGGTGGCCCCGAGCGGCGCCTGAGCCTGCGCCGACCTGTCGCGCTTGCTGTCACAAAAGCGCAATCCAAGTGTCATACCGTCGTCGTGCCAGAGGGCGTATCGAGCCCTGCAGCCCGACGCGGCATCCGCCGCGACAAATACCGGGCGCCATCAGAGGAGATTTGCTCGTGAAGGGGAAGACCATCCTTTTGGCCGGCGCGCTCACCGCGGCGCTCGGCTTCGGCGCGCTCCCCGCGGCAGCCCAGAACCTCTCGGGTGCCGGCGGAACCGCGATCTATCCCGTGCTGTCCAAATGGGCGGCTCAATACGACAGCGTCGCTCACGTCGCCGTGAACTATCAGGCGATCGGCTCCGGCGGTGGCATCGCCCAGATCAAGGCGAAGACCGTCGACTTCGCGAACAGCGACAAGCCGCTGACGCCCGACGAGCTGGCGCAGGCGAACCTGGTGCAGTCCCCGCAGGTGATCATCTCGATCACGCCCGTGGTGAACCTCGACGGCCCGACGCTCGCCAACATCTATCTCGGCAAGATCACCGACTGGGACGCCGCCGAGATCAAGAAGCTCAATCCCAGCGCCAAGCTGCCGCACACCAAGATCTCGCCGGTCTATCGCTCCGACGGATCGGGCACCACCTTCAACTTCACCAACTATCTGGGCAAGGTGAGCCCCGAGTGGCAGTCGAAGGTCGGCGACGACGTGTCGGTCGAGTGGCCGAACGGCGTCGGCGGCAAGGGCAATGCCGGCGTGGCGTCGAACGTGCAGCAGATCAGCGGCGCGATCGGCTATGTCGAATATGCCTATGTGATGGAAAACAAGCTGACCTACACCAAGATGATCAACGCGGCCGGCAAGACCCTCGAGCCGACCATGGACTCTTTCGCGACGGCGGCGGCGAATGCCGACTTCAGCAAGGTGAAGGAC
>DATKPX010000530.1:0-3413 GCA_035523855.1 Allostellaceae bacterium | reverse complement strand
AGAGCATCCATCCCTTCGATCCCTTCGAGGTGCCGTTCCTCAACACGCTGATCCTGCTGATGTCCGGCACCACGGTGACCTGGGCGCATCACTGCCTCCTGGAGAACGACCGCAAGGGTCTGATCCAGGGCCTGGCGATCACCGTGTTCCTCGGCCTCTGCTTCACCTCGCTGCAGGCCTACGAGTACGCGCACGCCGCCTTCGGCTTCAAGGACGGCATCTATCCCTCGACCTTCTTCATGGCGACCGGCTTCCACGGTTTCCACGTGATGGTCGGCACCGCGTTCCTGGCGGTGAACCTTGTCCGCGCCATCAAGGGCCACTTCAAGCCGGATCATCATTTCGGCTTCGAGGCGGCGGCCTGGTACTGGCACTTCGTCGACGTCGTGTGGCTCTTCCTCTTCGTCTGCGTCTACTGGTGGGGTGGCGGCGCGGCGGCGGTGGAGTGACCGCTCGCCAAGCGCGCGGTCGATGAGCGGGGACTGGCCGCCGGTCTCCCCGCTCACGGCGGCGCTCTTCTGCCGGTGCCCGCGCTGCGGCGAGGGCAAGGTGTTCCACGGCATCCTCACGGTGGTGCCGCGCTGCGGCCGCTGCGGTCTCGATCTCCGCGGCGAGGATGTGGGCGACGGCGCCACTGTTTTCGTGATCCTGATCCTCGGCGCCCTCGTCGTGCTGGCGGCGATCATCGTCGAGGTGAAGTACGAGCCGCCGCTCTGGCTGCATCTGGTGCTCTGGATCCCGACCATCCTGATCGGCGCGGTGCTGCTGCTGCGGCCGCTCAAGGCCGGGCTCATCGCGCTGCAATACCGGCACCACCTGCTTGAAGCCGGGAAGCCGCGCTGATACAGCGGGACCGATGCGCCGCCGGCTGGTCAAGCTCACCCTCGTCTCGCTCTCCGCCTGCGCGGCGCTGATCGCGCTCGGCACCTGGCAGGTGGAGCGCCTGCACTGGAAGGAGGGCCTGATCGCCGCCCGCGCCGCGGCGCTCGCCGCGCCGCCGATCGATCTGCCGGGCAGCCTCGACGCCGCGCGCGGCCTCGAGTTCCGCCGCGTGCGCGTCAGCGGCGTCTTCGACTACGCGCACGAGTTCCCGGTCAACGCCACTGAGCGCGACAGCGGCAAGGCGGGCGATCTGCTGGTGACGCCGCTCCGGCGCGCCGACGGGTCGGTGGTGCTGGTGGAGCGTGGCTGGATCCCCTGGGACCTCCGCGATCCCGCGACCCGCGCCGCCGGCAATCCGCCGGGCATTGTCGAGGTGGAAGGCCTCCTGCGCATCCCCGACGGCAAGCCGAGCTGGTTCGTCCCCGACAACGATCCCACCAGGAACCAGTGGTTCTACATCGATCCCGCCGCCATGAGCCGCGCGGCCGGCGCCACGGAGGTGCTGCCCTTCTACGTGGAGGCGGGGCCGGCACCCCATCCCGGGGGATATCCGCTGGGCGGCCAGGCACACATGGATCTCCCCAACAATCACCTGCAATACGCGATCACCTGGTATTCGCTCGCCGGCGTCCTCGTGGTGATCTATCTCCTGTTGGTGCGCCGCGAGCGCGCCGCCCCGGAAAACCCCACCGTCAGGCCATGACCCCTTATCAGACGCTCGAGACCCGTTTCCGCCGCCTGGGCGCCCTCGGCGAGGCCGCCGCCATGCTGAACTGGGACAGCGCCACGCTGATGCCGACCGGCGCCGCGCCCGCCCGCGCCGACCAGGTGGCGACGCTCAAGGTGCTCTCGCACGAGATCCTGACCGCGCCCGATTCCGGCGATCTCCTCGATGCCGCCGACCGCCAGAACGAGCTCGGCCCCTGGGAGCGCGCGAACCTGCACGAGATGCGCCGGCGCTGGCTGCATGCGACCGCGGTGCCGCCGGATCTCATCACCGCCCTCACCAAGGCGTGCTCCGCCTCCGAGATGGCGTGGCGCCAGGCGCGGCCGGCGAATGACTTCAAGGCGGTGCTGCCCCATCTCCACAAGGTGCTCGACCTCGTGCGCGGCGTTGCCGCGGCGAAGGCGGCGCGCCTCGGCAAGAGCCCCTACGAGGCGCTGCTCGACGAATACGAGCCCGATGGCAGCACCGCGGTCATCGACGCGCTCTTCGACGAGCTCGCCGGGATGCTGCCGGGCCTGATCGACCGCGCGCTCGCCCGCCAGGCCTCGCGGCCCGCGCCGCTGCTGCCGGAAGGCCGTTTCCCGGTCGAGGCGCAGAAGCAGGTGGGCATCGCGCTGATGGAGCGGCTGGGCTTCGATTTCGAGCATGGCCGCCTCGATGTGAGCCTGCATCCCTTCTGCGGCGGCACGCCGGACGACGTCCGCATCACCACCCGCTATGACGAGACGGATTTCACCCGCGCCCTGATGGGCGTGCTGCACGAGACCGGCCACGCGCTCTACGAGCGGGGATTGCCGGTGCAATGGCGGCACCAGCCGGTGGGCGACGCCCGCGGCATGAGCGTGCACGAGAGCCAGTCGCTGCTGATGGAGATGCAGGCCTGCCGCAGCCGCGAGTTCCTGGATTTCGCCGCGCCCCTGCTGCGCGAGGCCTTCGGCGGCAAGGGGCCGGCCTGGGAGGCGGACAACCTCTACCGCCTCTATACAAAGGTCGAGCGCAGCTTCATCCGCGTCGATGCCGACGAGGTGACATATCCCGCCCATGTGATCCTGCGCTACCGGCTGGAAAAGGCGCTGGTCTCCGGCGATCTCGCGCTCGCGGATCTGCCCGGCGCCTGGAACGACGGCATGCAGCAGCTGATCGGCGTCCGGCCGCCCAGCGACCGCGAGGGCTGCCTGCAGGATATCCACTGGTACGACGGCGCCTGGGGCTATTTCCCGACCTACACGCTGGGCGCGATGACCGCGGCGCAGCTCTTCGCCGCCGCGAAGCGCGCGGACCCGACCATCCTGCCCGCGATTGCCAAGGGCGACTTCAAGCCGCTGCTGACGTGGCTGCGCGCCAACGTGCACGGCAAGGGCTCGCTGCTCTCGACCACGGAGCTGGTGCGCCAGGCGACCGGCGCGCCGCTCGACGCCCGCATCTACGAGGAGCACCTCAAGCGGCGGTACCTCGGGGCATAAGCGCTGCCGTGGAGCGTGTACGGTTCCAAGCGAGTTCAGCCGGAGGATTCTCGTAGATATTGCTCAATGCGAGCCACAAGCTGGTGATTGACTTCGGTCGCTAAGTCCATGACGCGTGATGCTGGTGGAAGATCGCGCCACTCGGCTCCGTGGGCGCGACAAAGCGCGCAATACGCAGCACTTCGCATTAGCGGTCGCTCTGCATTATCTGCAAAGATGCGATAGATGATATCTAACATCTCTCTGTTCTGATGGTTTCGGAGATACTCGCCCGCGAGACTAATCGCTTGCAGTTTCACATATTCATCGGGGTCCCAATCAAACCCCTGCAAGGAAGAGAT
>DATKPX010000529.1:0-5334 GCA_035523855.1 Allostellaceae bacterium | reverse complement strand
CAGATATTTCTGTCTGTTGTCGTAGAAGCGGAAATTGCGCTGGGCGCTTTCCGCCTCGGTCGGCGCCGGCGCCGCGGCGGCGACCGGCGGCAGGCCGTGACTGCCGTTGATCCGCGCCGGCGCCGGGAGCACCGTATGCTCGCGCTCGCGCGGCGCCATGAAGGCGCGCACGCGCTCCGCCGTCTCGGTGGTGACCCGCCCGCCGAAGCGGAGCCGGCTCACCAGCTTGCCGTCATTGACGGCAAGGCGGCCGAAGGTCGATTCCGCCATTCCGACCTGGCGGCAGTATTCGGAGATTTCCCGCAGGAGCGCTTCGCTGCTCAACGTCCCCTCCCGATCGGCCCTTGGCGTGGGCGTTATCCCAGCATTCGAAGCGCGCTCCAGGGCACCGTCAACCACAAACTCGCCCACCGAGAAAGTGGGCAAAATAGTGGGTCATCGCCCATCTCGGAGTGGGCAGAAAAGCCGATTTGGATACAATGACTTGGGCATGGGCCGGTGAAATGGACGGAATTGCGGCGCAGCCGCCTTGACCCTGACTGGCCTGGCGCTGACTATGTATCCAAAGCAGCGACGCAGGCGTCGCGACTCCTGGGAGCGAAGCGTCAGACATGCCGCCCGGCGGCCGGATTGTCCTCAAACTGCGCGAGCTGATCCTGAGCGGCGCGCTGCCGCCTGGGCAGCGCGTGGGCGAGGTGGCGCTCGCCGAGCGCCTCGGCGTTTCACGCACGCCGGTGCGTCATGCGTTGGCGGTGCTGGCGCGGGAAGGGCTGGTGGTCGCCGCCGGCGCGCGCGGGTTCCTGGTGCGCGAATTCACCCTCAAGGACATTCTCGACGCGATCGAGCTGCGCGGCGCTCTGGAGGGTATGGCGGCGCGCCTCGTCGCCGAGGCGGGTCTCGATCCCGACGTGGCGCGGCGCCTCGAGGCCTGCCTTGCCGAGGGCGAGGCGATCGTCGCCGGCGACAGCTGGCCGATGGACGGCGATCAGCGCTGGGGCGGCATGAACGAGCTCTTTCACCGCCTCATCGTCGAGGCGAGCGGCAACCAGGCGCTGACCCACGCGCTCTCGCTCAACGACACGCTGCCCTTTGCCTCGGCGGCGGCGCTGGTCGGCGGCGACACCAGCGACCCCGAGCTGCAGCGCCGGCACCACGACGTGCTCCGCATGGCGCAGCAGCAGCACCGCGCCGTCCTCGACGCGCTTCGGCAGCGCCAGGGCGCCCGCGCCGAGGCGCTGATGCGCGAGCACGCGCTCGCCGCCCGCGACAACAACGTGCTGTTCCAGTCGAAGATCCCCGCGATCGCCGAGCGGCGGCCCGAGGCGCCGCCGCTCGCGTTCCGCATGTAACCGTCAGCCGTGTGAGGAAGCCATGACCCAGCGCACCACCCCGCCGTTCCGCGCCGACCATGTGGGGAGCCTGCTCCGGCCGCAGGCGCTGCTCGATGCCCGCGAGCGGCGCAAGCGCGGCGAGATCACCGCGGAGGCGCTGCGCGAGATCGAGGACAAGTCGATCCGCGACGCCGTCCGCCTGCAGGAGGAGGCCGGGCTCAAGTCGGTCACCGACGGCGAGTTCCGCCGCGCCTCCTGGCACATGGATTTCCTCTACCAGATCGGCGGCGTCACCAAGGTGCAGGACAATCTCAAGGTCCAGTTCAAGAACGAGAAGGGGATGATCGAATTCACCCCGGCGGCGCTCCGCATCGTCGACCGGCTGAAGCTCGGCAAGCCGATCTTCGGCGAGGATTTCGCGTTCCTGAAATCCACCGCCAAGGCGACACCGAAGCTCACCATTCCCTCGCCCAGCATGATGCACTACCGCGGCGGCCGCGCCGCCATCGACGAGAAGATATATCCGGAGATGGGGGCGTTCTGGACCGATCTCGGCCGCGTCTACGCGGAGGAGATCGCGACGCTGGCGAAGCTCGGCTGCACCTACCTGCAGCTCGACGACACCAGCCTCGCCTATCTCAACGATCCCGCCCAGCGCGAGTACATCACCCGGCTCGGCGGCGAGGGCGAGCATCAGCATCTGACATACATCAAGCTCATCAACTCGGCGCTTGCCAATAAGCCCCAGGGCATGACCGTCTGCACCCATATGTGCCGCGGCAATTTCCGCTCCTCCTGGGTGGCGTCGGGCGGTTACGACCACGTGGCGGAGGCGCTCTTCGGCGAGCTCAAGGTGGACGGCTTCTTCCTGGAATACGACGATGCGCGCTCCGGCGGCTTCGAGCCGCTGCGCTTCGTGCCCAAGGGCAAGATCGTGGTGCTGGGCCTCGTCACCACCAAGACCGGCACGCTGGAGCAGAAGGACGATCTGAAGCGCCGGATCGACGAGGCGGCGCGCTACTGCCCGCTGGAGCAGCTCGCCCTCTCGCCGCAATGCGGCTTCTCCAGCACGGTCGAAGGCAACAACCTCACCGTCGACGACGAGATCCGCAAGCTGAGCCTGGTCGTCGAGACCGCGCGGGAGGTGTGGGGGTAGGGCGGCAAAACCATTGTGCGTCCTTCGACGCGGGTCTGACGGCCCTTGCTCAGGATGAGGGAGTTCTCAGTCTCGCCTCATCCCGAGCAAGCGAAGCGCGTCGAAGGACGGAGGATGTCCGTCCAGCATTCTTAAACCACGCCGCGCTTCCGATACCGCCGCTGCACCAGCGTGTTGGCGCCGACTGTCAGCAGCAGGGTCGCCGCCATCAGGACGAAGGCGAGCGCGCCGCCCAGCGGCCAGTTCGCCTGCTCGGAGATCTGGGTGTAGACCAGCGGCGCCATCATCTGGAAGCGCGGGCCACCGAGCAGCACCGGCGTCGCATAGGCGTTCATCGCCAGGATGAAGCAGAGCATCGAGCCCGCCACCACGCCGGGCAGCGACAGCGGCAGCGTCACTTTCCAGAATGCCTTGAGCGGCGGCGCGCCCATCCCCATCGCGGCCTCCTCCAGGGCGGGATTGATGCCCTCGATCACGCTCTGGAGCGTCAGCACCATGAAGGGCAGGTTGAACCCGACGATGCCGATGATGACGGCGAGCGGCGTGTACATGATGTCGAGCGGCGCGGTGATCAGGCCGAGCCAGATCAGCGTCGCGTTGAAGGCGCCCTTGGAGCCGAACATCACGATCCAGCCGGCGGCGCGCACCGCATTGCCGACGAAGAGCGGCATCACCACCAGCAGGATCGCCCAGGTCTTGAGGCCGGAGCGCATGCGCGCCAGCAGATAGGCCGCGGGATAGCCGATGACGAGACAGGAGGCGGTGGTGAGCGCCGAGATGCCGGCGGTCAGGAACAGCACGTTGCGGTAATAGGGATCGGCGAAAACCTTGAGATAGTTCTCCGCCGTCAGCGCCTCCACCATGAACTGGCCGGGCACGAAGCGGTTGAGGCTGTAGCGCGCCAGGATGACAAGCGGCAGCACCAGCAGCACCACGACGAAGATCGTCGCGGGTCCGACTAATGCTGCGGCGGTGAGCCTGGTCTGGGCGTTCATGCGGCTATCGCGGTGCCGCCCCCTCACCCTGTCCCTCTCCCCCAAGGGGGCGAGGGGACGCCGTGGCTCTGTATGTGTTCAGGGACCCGGCAGCCCCTCTCCCGCATGAGCGGGAGAGGGAGGGACCCGCCGCGTCAGCGACGGGAGGGTGAGGGGATGTCAGAACCGGCACGAAGCTGGCTTAAGCCTTGAACTCCTTATCCCACCATTCCTTGAGCTGGGCGTCGTTCTTGGCGAGGTAGTCGTAGTCCTCGACCTTGAGATTGGCCTGCTCCTCGGCGGTGAAGCCCACCCGCTTCGCCATCGCGCTCATGAGCTCGACGTCGGTGACGGTGGGATTGTAGCCCATGTCCTCGATGAAGCCTTCCTGCGGCTTGGGATCGAGCATGGCGTTGAGGAACGCGTAGGCGTTGTCCTTGTTGGGCGCGTTCTTCGGAATGGTGAAGTCGGAGATGTAGGTGACGACGCCCTCCTTGGGCGCCGCGATCTCGACGGGAACGCCGCCGTTCTGCCACATGACGCCGCGCGCCTTCCACATGATGCACATCCAGACCTCCTCGGTCTTCAGCGCCTGGGCCATCGCCTCGTTGGTCGGCATCACCTTGCAGCCGAGCTTCTTCAGCTCCATCAGCTTCGCCTTGCCGGGCTCGAAATTGCCGAGGCTGCCGCCGCTGATCATCGCCGCGGACTCGAGGGTGGTCTGGTACTGGATGTCGATGACGCCGACCTTGTCCTTGTATTTCGGATTCCAGAGGTCGTTGTAGGAAGTCGGCTTCTCGGTCACGAATTTCGGGTTGTAGAGGATGACGCGGCCTGAAAAGATGTGCGGCACTGCGTAGGGCACGGCGATCGTCTTCAACAGGTGCTGGGCGTTCGGGAGCTTGCTCATGTCGAGCTCGAGCAGCGTTCCCGCCTTCCACATCTCGTAGCTGCCGGCGCGTGAGAGCGCGGAGATGTCCATGGTGCCGCGCGGCAGGCGGGATTCCGCCATCATCTTGGTCTTGCGCGGGCTGTCGTTGCCGGTGTCGTAGACGGTCTCGATGCCCTTCGGCGCCAGCAGCGGCGCCGCGATGTTCTTCTGGATCAGGTTCTGGTAGTCGCCGCCCCAGGTGCCGACGATGACCTTGCCGGCGGCGCTCGCCCGGCGCGGCGCCACGGTGGCGGCGATGCCGGCGGCGGCGCCCTGCAGCACGCGGCGGCGGGTGAGCAGGAGCGGGTGCTTCGCAATCGACGGACGCTTTTTCATTTGATGTCTCCCTGTTTTGGTCGCGATATCGTTGGGGTCAGGCGATGAGCTGGCAGGCCTCCGGATCCCAGGCGATCTCGACAGCGGCGCCGACATCGAGGGGCGCCGCGCCATCGGGCCTGGTGTTGTGGGTCTCCACCGCGACGAGGTCGCCGCTCGGCAGCCGGACCGCGTATTCCGTGGTGGCGCCCAGGTAGCTCACGAACTCGACCGTGCCGCGGAAGGCATTGGCGCCGTTGGCGCCGCCAAGGCGGATGCGCTCCGGCCGTACCGCCAGCAGCCGCTCGCCGCTCGCCGCGCCCGGCACCGCGATCTCCAGGCCACTCTCGGTGTGGAAGCGCGCGGGCGCCGTCAGCGCGCCGGCGAAGAAATTGCTGCGGCCGATGAAATCGGCGACGAAGCCGTTGCGCGGCGCGTTGTAGAGCTGGCGCTGGCTGCCGATCTGCTGCACCTCGCCGTCCTTCATCACCGCGAGGCGGTCGGCGACCGAGAGCGCCTCTTCCTGGTCGTGCGTCACCAGAATCGTGGTGATGCCGTATTCGCGCTGCAGCCGCTTCACCTCGATCTGCATGTCGAGGCGCAGGTTCTTGTCGAGCGCGCCGAACG
>DATKPX010000528.1:0-2022 GCA_035523855.1 Allostellaceae bacterium | reverse complement strand
ACCGGGCCGCGATGTTCTTCTAGGCGCCGCGGCGGCCTCAGCCGCGCGCCGGCGGCTTGTGGACGAGGATCGCCACGTCGCGCAGGGGCCGCACGCGCAGCGCCGGCGCGGGGTCCTTCGGCGGACGCGACCGGCGCATGCTCAGGAGCGCGCGCAGCGCCTCGCGGGCAGCGCCGAGCGGCGGCACGATCGCGGTGGGCCGCAGCCGGTCCTCGACCCGGGACAGGATCTCGCCCGCGCGGGCGAACCGCGTCGCGGACATCCGCAAGGACGCCAGCAGGAAGAGCGCCGCCCGCTTCAGCGAGCGCGGCTTGGCGCGCCAGTTGAGAAACAGCAGCCGCGCCGCGCTGCGCGGCCGGCCGCGCTGCATCAGCGCCTCGGCGACGATCGAGCGGAAGAGGGTGGGATCGACGGCCCCGGAGCGGAAATGCGGCCGGAGATGGGTGCGGTACATGTAGAGATGACCGGAGAGGCGGGCCTTGCCGCTGGTGGTGATCCGGCCCTTCGAGGCCGCCTCGATGATGGTGAGGAATTCCGGCACGCAGGCGAACTTCGTCCGCTCGGCGAGGCGCAGCCAGAGATCCCAGTCCTGGCACGAGCGCAGCGCCGGCGTGAAGCCGCCCGCCGCCCGCAGCAGCTCGCGGCGCACCAGCACGCAGGAGGTCGAGCCCACCAGGTTGTGGTTGCGGAGCTCCAGGCGGAGGTCGCCTTCCGCTCGCGCCCGGCTGACGCCGCTGAGCTCCCCTGCCTCGTTGTAGCTGGCGATGCCGGTGTAGCAGGCGCCGAACTCCTCGCCCCGCTGCTTCAGGAGCGCGATCTGGCGCTCCAGCTTGCTCGGGTGCCAGACGTCGTCGCTGTCGAGGAAGGCGATATAGGCGCCGCGCGCGATGCGGATGCCGACATTGCGCGCGCCGGGCGCGCCGTGCTGGCGGGCGAGGCGCACGACGCGCACCGGCCGCGCCGAGTGCAGGCTCCGCACCACGCCCACCGTCCCGTCGGTCGACCGGTCGTCGACGACGATGATCTCGATCGCGGGATAGCTCTGATCGACCACGCTCTGCAGGGCGCGGGCGATGCAATGCGCGCGATTGAAGGCGGGAATGACGACGGATACCAGGTCCGGATTGATCGACGGCCCGCTCGCCGCGCTGGCGCCCGTGTCGGTCTCGCCTGAACTGCTCCAACCTTCCGGGATCATCAACCCACTCGTGCGACCCGACTCGGGTCTTGCGCCCAGCGAGGCGATGGGAAACGGGCGCCTGTCATGGAGAGTGGCGGCAGCGGATCGCTTGGCAAGACGCGCCGTCGGCACCCACCACTGTGTCATCGGAATGCGTGGCGGCGCCTTCTCACGCGGCGGCATGCACGGGTCATGCATGGGCGAGCTTCACCTGATTCCGCTGCAGAGCGACACCGCTGAAACGCACCGCGCCGGGGTTACTGTCGGCGAGGCCGTCGCTGCCGCCGCCGGTCTTCACGGTGGCGGGGGCGGTCATCGACGCGAAGCGGGAGGAGTGATCGGTGGCGGTCATGCCGGCGCCGAGCGTCGCCGTGGCGGAGGCGTCGCCGGCTTGACGCACCGGCGGAGAAAGGCACGCCATGATGGCGCGCCGCCACCAAGCTGCGCAGGTCGGCGAGATCAGCGGGCGTAAGCGATTCGTCGCTCAAGGCGGCGGCATGTGCGAGCAAGGCA
This sequence comes from Allostellaceae bacterium, assembly GCA_035523855.1. GTDB lineage: Bacteria > Pseudomonadota > Alphaproteobacteria > ATCC43930 > CGMCC-115725 > DASZHJ01. The sequence goes on along the minus strand of DATKPX010000528.1, from coordinate 329 downwards.
GGTCCCGTGGATTCGCCGCGCCTCTCATGCGCGTCCGCGTGATCGCAAAAACGTGTCCACTCTCGAAGTCGCTTGTAGTCGGTGCCGCTCCGCAATGTCCACAGTAACCGCCGGAAGGCGCTCAACTAAAAGATAAAATGCTCCGAGCTATCCAAATAGACGTGGTCGAGAAATCGAGGGTTCGCCGATCTGGCCAAAAGATTTATTTAAAGCGCCCGGCTTTTGTCCTTCGGCAGGCGCGCAGAGGTGCGAGCGCGCGTGCCGCGGCGAGCGCCGGAAGAAGTCTTGGTCTCGCCGCATTCCCGCATTAGGTAGGAAGGCGGCCCGTC
>DATKPX010000527.1:0-5107 GCA_035523855.1 Allostellaceae bacterium | reverse complement strand
AGCCGCTTGGCCACCTCCAGCTTGCGCTCGACCTCCTTCGCCATCCCCTGCTCGTCGATGGTGAGGGCGATGACGGCGGCACCGAAGCGGCGCGCCAGCGTCATGCGCTTCTCCGCCGGCCCCTCGCCGTCCTCGAAGTTGATGGAGTTCAGCACCGCCTTGCCGCCATAGAGCTTGAGCGCCGCCTCCAGCACCGGGAGCTCGGTCGAATCCAGCACCTGCGGCGCGGTGACGGCGCCGCGCATGCGCTTCACCGCCTCGGTCATGTCGGCGATCTCGTCGCGGCCGACGAAGGCGGTGCAGAGATCGAGGGCGTTGGATCCCTCCTTCACCTGCTCGCGCGCCATCTCGACGCAGCCGTCCCAGTCGCCCTTCTCCTGGCGCTCGCGGAAGAGCTTGGAGCCGTTGGCGTTGCAGCGCTCGCCGATCGAGAGATAGGCGTTCTCCTGGCGCAGCGGCACCGGCTGATAGAGCGAGGCAAGCGACGGGACCCAGATCCGCTTGCGCTCCACTGGCGCGGGCCGCGGCCCGGCGACACCCAGCCGCTTCAGCATCTGGTCGAGGGCGGCGATATGAGCGGGGTTGGTGCCGCAGCAGCCGCCGATCAAATTGACGCCATCCTCGCGGATGAAGCGCTCCTGCCACTGCGCCAGCTCCTGCGGCGACAGCGGGTAATGCGCCTTCCCCTCCACCAGCTCGGGGAGGCCCGCGTTGGGCTGCACCGAGACGAGGCCCGGCCAGCTCTCGCCCAGCCACTTCACGTGCTCCGCCATCTCCTGCGGGCCGGTGGCGCAGTTGATGCCGACGAGGGGCACCGAGAGCGCGTCCACCACGGTGGCGGCGGCGCCGATATCGGATCCCACCAGCAAGGTGCCGGTGGTCTCCACCGTCACCTGCACCAGCAGCGGCACCTCGCTCCCGGCCTCGGCGCGGGCGCGCTTGGCGCCGTTTACCGCCGCCTTCATCTGCAGCGTGTCCTGGCAGGTCTCGATCAGGATCGCATCGACCCCGCCGGCGATGAGGCCGGCGCACTGGATCGCGAGCGCATCCTCCAGCGTCTGGTAGTCCACATGGCCGAGCGACGGCAGCCGCGTTCCCGGCCCCACTGAGCCGATGACAAAGCGGGTGCGGCCGTCGCCGGCGAACTCGGCGCGCGCCTCCTGCGCCAGCTCCACCGCACGCTTGTTGAGCTCGAAAGCGCGGTCGTGCAGGCCGAACTCGCCGAGCGTGATCGGCGAGCCGCCGAAGGTGTTCGTCTGGATCGCGTCGGAGCCGGCGCGGAAGTAGCTGAGATAGATCTCCCGAACCAGGTCCGGCCGGCTCTCGTTCAGGATCTCGCTGCAATTCTCCTGGCCGAGGAAGTCGCGCTCCACGTCGAGGGCGCGCGCCTGGATCTCGGTGCCCATGGCGCCGTCGCAGAGAAGGATCCGATCCCTGAGATAGTCGAGAAGATGCGTCATGCCTGCTGCTTCACCTACTCCGCGCTCTGCGCCAGCGCCGATGGCGCCGGCCCGCGCACGCCCAGCATGTGGCAGATCGCCACCGCCAGGTCAGCGCGGTTGAGCGTATAGAAATGGAACTCGCCGATGCCCTCCGCCTGGAGGCGCCGGCACTGCTCGATGGCGATCGAGGCCGCCACCAGCCGGCGCGTCTCGGGATCGCCGTCGAGACCCTCGAAGAGCGCCGCCATCCAGCTCGGCACCGAGGCGCCGCAGGCGCCGGCGAATTTCTTCACCTGCGCCACGTTGGTGACCGGCAGGATGCCCGGCACGATCGGCACGGTAATGCCGGCGGCGCGGGCGCGCTCGACGAAGCGCAGATAGACCTCGATGTCGAAGAAGAACTGGCTGATGGCGCGGCTGGCGCCGGCGTCGATCTTGCGCTTGAGATTGTCGAGATCGGCGGCGGCGCTCGCCGCCTCCGGATGCATCTCCGGATATGCCGCGACGGTGATCTCGAAATCGGCGGCGCGCTTGAGGCCGGCCACCAGCTCGGCGGCATAGGGATAGCCGACCGGATGCGGCTCGTAGCGGCCGCTCCCCGCCGGCGCGTCGCCGCGCAGCGCCACCACGTGGCGGATGCCGGCCTCCCAGTAGCGGCGCGCGACCTCGTCGATCTCGGCGCGGCTGGCGCCGACGCAGGTGAGATGCGCCGCCGGCTCCAGCGCGGTCTCGCGGCGGATGCGCACGACGGTGGCGTGGGTGCGCTCGCGGGTGGTGCCGCCGGCGCCGTAGGTGACGGAGACGAAGCGCGGCCCCAGCGGCTCCAGCCGCTTCACCGCCTGCCAGAGCTTCGCCTCCATCTCGGCGGTCTTCGGCGGGAAGAACTCGAAAGAGACCAGCGGCCGGGTGCCGTGGTTCCAGAGCGGCTCGGCCGCCAGCAGCGCGCGGATCATGACGACACCGCCGCGGCGCTCGCCGGCTCCGCCCTCTCCACCCGACGCGCCGCGCCGGTCGCGAGGCGCCGGCGCGCCGACCACAGCGTCACCGTCAGCGGCTGGCCCGGCAGGTGCGCGATGGCGCCGGGGTCGAAGCCTGCCTCGGCGCAGGACTGCGCCAGCTCGTCATCGGCGAAGCCCAACCGGCGATGGGCATGCTCGGCGCGGAGCGCCTCCACCTCGTGCGGCGCAAAATCGACGATCACCAGGCGCCCACCCGGCCGCAGCACGCGGCTCGCCTCGCGGAGCGCGCGCAGCGGATCCTCCGCGTAGTGCAGCACCTGGTGGAAGACCGCCGCGTCGAAGGATTCCGCCGAGAGCGGCAGCTGGTACATGTCGCCCTGGCGGAGCGAGCAGTTGCGCAGGCCCGCGCGCTCGAGGTTGACGCGCGCCACCGAGAGCATCTCGCGAGCGAGATCGACGCCCACCGCATGCTCGACCCTGGGGCCGAACAGCTCCAGCATGCGGCCGGTGCCGGTGCCGACATCGAGGAAGTCGCCGACGCCGTCGGTGGGCAGCAACGCCAAGAGCGCCGCCTCCACCTCCTGCTCGTCCACATAGAGCGAGCGCATGCGGTCCCACTGGGCAGCATTGGCGCTGAAATAAGCGTTGGCGGCGGTGGCGCGCTCGCGCTTGAGGCCGGCCAGGCGCTCGCGATCGAGGGTGGCGATCGGATCCTCCGAGGGCAGCAGCGCCAGCACGTGGCGCGCCAGCACCGCGCCGACCCCGCGGCGGGCGAGACGGTAGAAGACGAAGGTGCCGTCGCGGAAGCGGTCCAGCAGGCCGCCGTCGCAGAGCAGCTTCAGATGGCGGGAAACCCGGGGCTGGCTCTGGCCCATGATCTCCACCAGCTCGCCCACTGTCAGCTCGCCCTGCCCACAGAGCGCCAGCAGCCGGAGCCGCGTTGGCTCAGCCGCGGCGCGCAAACCGCTCATCAGATGATCCATGGCCGATCCCACCGATCAAAGTTGGGCAGAAGAAGGAGATAAACATATCTTTATGTCCATCTTCAAAGTCAATCGGATTCCATCGCGCGAGTGGTGACGCGGCTGTCGGATGGGGCTCAACTTGCTGTAATTGCTGCGGTTTGCTGTCTCGGACGAGTCCGGCGAAGACTGGCATTCGCGACGTTTTTGTGATACCCGAATCACCCGTCGGCGGCTGGACGGGAGATCCGCATCCGGCGCTTCAGCCAAACCGGGCAGCGACAGCCGGCGCCTGCCCCTTGAGACCGAGGTCGCCACCGCCATGCTGATTCGTCGTGCCGCCCTGCTGATCCCGGTCATTGCCGTGGGGCTGCTGCTCCTGCCGGCGATCCCTCCCGCCGACGCTGCTCCGGCGCAGAGCGCGGAGGGCTTCATCAACGCGCTTGCCGACGAGGCGATCAAGACTCTGAGCGGCAACGCGCCAACCGACGAGCGCACCCAGCGCTTCAAGGAGATCCTGGCGCAGGACTTCGACATGCCGCGCATCTCCCGCTTCGTGCTCGGTCGCTACTGGCTGTCGGCGAGCGACCAGGAGAAGCAGGAGTTCCAGAAGCTGTTTCAGGAATACGTGGTGCGCGCCTACGCGAACCGCTTCAGCTCTTATTCCGGCCAGACCGTCAAGGTCACCGGCTCGCGCGCGGAGGGGCAGGACGACACCGTGGTGTCGACCCAGATCCTGCAGCCCTCGGGCGCCCCGCCCATCAAGGTCGACTGGACGGTGCGCAAGAGCGGCGACGACTTCCGCATCACCGACGTCTCGGTGGAAGGCGTCAGCATGGCGCTGACCCAGAAGCAGGAGTTCGCCGCCGTCATCGAGCGCAACGGCGGCGGCATTGCCGGCCTCAACAAGGCGATCCAGGACAAGCTCGGGGCGACGGCGACCGCGCAGCAGTAGCTGAACTAACCCTCTCCGCCGCGATAGCGCGGGAGAGGGTGAAATCGCGGAGCGGTGGCCGGGTGAGGTGGGGCCGGGAACGTGCGGCGTGAAGCGCTGACAGGCCCCAAGCCTCATCAGCTGCACCTCACCCTCCCGTCGCTCCGCGACGGACCCCTCCCTCTCCCCAGTCCGTGCGGAGAGCGGCTGTTACCCCCGCGTCAGCGGCTTGTAGTGGATGCGGTGCGGCTGGTCGGCCTCGGCGCCCAGGCGGCGCTTGCGGTCGGCTTCGTAGTCCTGGTAGTTGCCCTCGAACCAGGTGACCTGGCTCTCGCCCTCGAAGGCGAGCATGTGGGTCGCGATGCGGTCGAGGAACCAGCGGTCGTGGCTGATGACCGCGACGCAGCCGGGGAAATCCAGGATCGCCTCCTCAAGCGCGCGCAGCGTATCGACGTCCAAGTCGTTGGTGGGCTCGTCGAGCAGGATCACGTTGGCGCCAGATTTCAGCATCTTTGCGAGGTGCACGCGGTTGCGCTCGCCGCCGGAGAGCTGCCCGACCTTCTTCTGCTGATCGGTGCCCTTGAAGTTGAAGAGCGCGCAATAGGCGCGGCTCGCCATCTTGCGGCGGCCGAGATCGATCTCGTCCTCGCCGCCAGAAATCTCCTCCCACACGGTCTTGGTCGGCGCGAGCGTGTCGCGCGACTGATCGACGTAACCGAGCTTCACCGTGTCGCCAATGCGGAAGGTTCCGCTGTCGGGCTTTTCCGCGCCGGTGATGAGACGCATGAGCGTGGTCTTGCCGGCGCCGTT
>DATKPX010000526.1:0-6667 GCA_035523855.1 Allostellaceae bacterium | reverse complement strand
AGCCGGAGCGCGTCTTCCGGGCCTGGCTCTGGACCCGAAAGCAGCCCGGCTGGCGCGCGGCGCGGCGCGCGTTTCTGCGCGACCTCCGCCGCGACCTCACCTCGAACCGGCTGCGCCGCCTCGGCCAGGCGATGGTGCTGGCGCAGGAGCTGCCGCCGGACGCGACCCGCCTCCACGCGCATTTCCTGCACACGCCGGCCTCGGTCGCGCGCTACGCGGCGCTGATCCGTGGCCTGCCCTGGACGGTCTCCGCCCACGCCAAGGACATCTGGACCACGCCCGACTGGGAGATCGCCGAGAAGCTCAGCGACTGCGCCTGGGCGGTGACCTGCACCGCCGACGGCGCCCGGCATCTGGCCGCGCTGGCGCCCGATGCGGAGCGGGTGCGCCTGGTCTATCACGGCCTCGACGCCAGCCGCTTTCCCTCGCCGAACCGTCAGGCCTCGGCGCGCACCGGCAGCGACGCCCGCGATCCGCTGCGCCTGCTCTCGGTCGGCCGCGCGGTGCCGAAGAAAGGCTATGACGATCTGCTGGAGGCGCTGGCGCGGCTGCCGGCCAATCTCAACTGGCGCCTCGTCCATATCGGCGGCGGGCCGATGCTGGAGGATCTGCAGAGCTGGGCGGCGCAGCGCGGCCTGTCGCGGCGGATCGACTGGCGCGGCGCCCAGGCGCAGGAGGCGGTGCTCGCCGCCTATCGCGAGGCCGACCTCTTCGTGCTGGCGAGCCGGGTCGCCGCCGACGGCGACCGCGACGGCTTGCCGAACGTGCTGCTGGAAGCGCAGAGTCAGCGCGTCGCCGTGCTGGCGACGCGGCTGCCGGCGATCGCCGAGCTGATCGAGGATGGCGTCACCGGCGCGCTGGTGCCGCCGGCGAATCCCGCCGCGCTGGCAGCGGCGCTGGAGCGGCTGATCCGCTCGCCGATCGAGCGCGCGAGACTGGCAGGATCCGGCGAGGCGCGCGTCCGGGCCCACTTCACCCTCGATGCGGGCATCGACGCGCTGGCGGCGAAATTCGGCCTCGCCGAGAAGAGCAGGGAAGAGCAGAGCTGGGAGGACAGCGCGCCATGCGCGTCGCGTTCTATGCGCCGCTGAAGCCGCCGGATCATCCGGTGCCGTCCGGCGACCGGCGGATGGCGCGCATGCTGTGGCGGGCGATCGCCGACGCCGGCCACGAGCCGATGCTCGCCGCGCGCTTCCGCAGCCGCGCGCGCACCGACAATCCGGTGCGCCAGGCGCGCATCGCCGCGGTCGGCAGCAAGCTCGCCGACCGCTACATCGCCCGCGTCACCCGCCATCCGCAGCGGCGACCCGATCTCTGGTTCACCTATCACCTTTACTACAAGGCGCCGGACTGGATCGGGCCCCGGGTCGCGACCCGGCTCGCCGTTCCCTATGTGGTGGCGGAGGCGTCGCTGGCGCGGAAGCGCCGCGAGGGACCGTGGCACCTGGGGCATCAGGCGACGGTGGACGCGATCGCCCGCGCCGCCGGCATCATCGGCCTCAATCCCGCCGACCGCGAGGGCGTGATGGAGGCGATCGCCAGCCCCGATCGCTGGCTGCCGCTGAAGCCGTTCATCGACCGCGCGCCTTACCTCGCCGCGCAGGCCGCGCGCGAGACGACCCGGCGCGAGCTGGCGGAGCGCTGGCGCCTTGATCCGGCGATCCCGTGGCTGATCGCGCTCGCGATGATGCGCGAGGACGTGAAGCTCGATTCCTACCGGCTGCTCGGCAGCGCGCTCTCGCTCTGCAAGGAGAAGCCCTTCGAACTGATGGTGGTGGGCGACGGACCGGCGCGCACCGAGGTGGAGCGCGCGCTGGCACCGCTCGGCGCGCGGGTGCGCTATCTCGGCGCGATGCCGGAGAACGCGGTGCCGCCGGTGCTGGCGGCGGCGGATCTCTGCGTCTGGCCGGCGATCGGCGAGGCCTATGGCTTCGCGCTGCTGGAGGCGCAGGCGGCGGGCGTGCCGGTGGTGGCGGGCCGCGCCGGCGGCGTCGCCGACATCGTCGCCGACGGCAGCACCGGCGTGCTGACGCCGGAGCGCGACGGCGGCGCCTTCGCCGGAGCGGTGGCGGCGCTGCTCGACGACCGCGCGCGCCGCGAGAGCCTCGGCCGCGCCGCGGTGGAGCGGGTGGCGGCGGAGCACGATCTCGGCGCCGCGTCCCGCCGGCTCGACGAGATCCTCCGCGCCGTGACGGCGCCGGCGCCATGACGCGCCTCGCCCTGCTGCGGCACGGCCCCACCGGGTGGACGCGCGAGCACCGGCTGCAGGGCCGCACCGACGTGCCGCTCGACGCGGGCGGCCGCGACGAGGTGCGGCGCTGGCGCCTGCCGCCGGAGGTCGCCGACTATTGCTGGCTGGTGAGCCCGCTCCGCCGCGCCATCGAGACCGCGGCGCTCGTCGGCATCGAGGGCGTGCTGGAGCCGCGCCTGGTGGAGATGAGCTGGGGAGATTGGGAGGGCCGCCGGGTCGCCGATCTCAGCGCCGCGGCGGGCGACGCCTTCGCCGCCTGGGAAGCGCGCGGCCTCGACCTGGAGCCGCCCGGCGGCGAGAGCCCGCGGATGGTGCAGGAGCGTCTGCGGCCGCTGCTGGCGGAGATCGGCCGGTCGCGTCACCCGATCGGCGCCGTCACCCATAAAGGCGTGATCCGCGCCGTGCTGGCGCTGGCCACCGGCTGGGACATGACGGCAAAGCAGCCGGCGAAGCTCGCCTGGAGCGCGCTCCATATCTTCGACATCGCGGCGGATGGCACGCCGGGCATCGCCGAGCTCAATCTCAGCGTGGCGGCGCCGTGAGCCCACGCGTCCTCTTTCACGTGCAGCACCTCCTCGGCATCGGCCATGCGCGGCGGGCGGCGATGCTGGCGGCGGCGATGCGGCGCGAGGGCCTCGACGTCACCGTGCTCTCCGGCGGCGAGCCGCTCGACCTCGACTGGGGCGGCGCCCGGATCGTGCAGCTGCCCTGGGCGCGCGCCCGCGACCAAAGCTTCAAGCCGCTGGTGGACGCCGACAATCGGCCGATCGACGATGCCTTCCACGCGAACCGCCGCCGCCTCGTCCTCGACGCCTTCGCGCGCGCGGCGCCGCAGGCGCTGCTGATCGAGAGCTATCCCTTCGCCCGGCGCGCCTTCCGCACCGAGCTCGACGCCCTCATCGCCGCGGCGCGGGCGCGCCAGCCGGCGGCGGCGGTGCTGGGCTCGATCCGCGACATCCTGGTCGCCAAGGACAATCCCGCCCGCAGCGCCGAGATCGTCGCGCAGGTGCGGCGCGACTTCGACGCGGTGCTGGTGCATGGCGATCCCGCCCTGGTGCCGCTGGAGGCGAGCTTTCCCGCCGCGGCGGAGATCGCCGACCGGCTGCGCTACACGGGCTATGTGGCGGCGGCGGCGCCCGCGCGGGAGGCTGCCGACACTGGTGAGGTGCTGGTCTCCGCCGGCGGCGGCGCCGTCGGCCTGCCGCTGCTCAAGGCGGCGCTGGCGGCGCGGCCGCGGAGCGCGCTCGCCGATCGCCGCTGGCGCCTGATCACCGGGCCGAACCTGCCGGCGGCGGACTTCGCCGCGCTCGCCGCCGCCTGCCCGAGCGGCGTGATGCTGGAGCGGTTCCGGCCGGATTTCCCGGCGCTGCTGGCGGGATGTCATCTCTCGGTAAGCCAGGGCGGCTACAACACGCTGCTTGACGTGCTGCAGGCGCGGCGGCGGGCGGTGGTGGTGCCCTTCGCGCGCGGGGGCGAGACGGAGCAGAGGCTGCGCGCGCAACTGCTGGCGGCGCGCGCGCTCATCCATTTGGTGGACGAGGATGATCTCGACCGGCCGGAGGCCGGCGCCGGGCTCGCCGCCGCGATCGCGGCGGCGCTGGCGGCACCGCCGCCACCGGCGCTCGGCCTCGCCCTCGACGGCGCCCGCCGCAGCGCGCTCGCGGTCGCCGAGATGGCGCGACAGCGCCTCGCCGCCTGATCCGAATCGCCTTTGTTTGCAACTGCGTGCCCGCCCGTTTGGACTCACCGAGGCCTCTGTCTATACTTCGCCCATGACCCCGCCGCCGACTGCCCCCGCCCTTGCCGACTGGACCGATCTCACGGTCGAGCTCGACCGCTGGGCGACGGCCGGAAAGCAAGCAAGCTTCTGGTGGCGCGACGACGACGCGGTGGCCTGGACACCGGCGCTGCAGCGGCTGCTGGCGCTGGCGGGGCCGCTGCCGGTGGCGCTCGCACCGATTCCGGGCGAGATCGAGCCCGGTCTGCCCGAGGCGCTGGCGAATTATCCCGCGGTGGGCGTGCTGCAGCATGGCTGGCGCCATGCCAACCACGCGCCGGAGGGCGAGAAGAAGGCCGAGTACGGGACGCATCGGCCGCTCGCCCAGCGCCTGCAGGAGCTGATCGCCGGCCGCGACCGCATCCGCGCCTTGTTCGGCGCCCGCGCGCTGCCGGTGCTGGTGCCGCCCTGGAACCGGCTCGGCGCCGACCTGCCGCCGGCGCTGCCGGGGATCGGCATCACCGGGCTCTCGGTCGACCGGCCGCGCGCCAGCGCCGAGCCGGTCAAGGGGCTCTGCGTCGTCAACATCCATGTGGACCTCGGCCCGCTGCAGAGCGGCGCGGTCGAGGCCGAGCGCACCGTGCTGGGCCAGATGCTGCGCCATCTCGCCGGCCGCCGCACCGGCGCCGTCGACGCCAGCGAGCCGACCGGCATTCTCTCCCATCACCGGGTGCAGGACGGCCGCTACGAGAATTTCCTCCGCCGCTTCCTGGCGATCGCGCGCAAGCACGCGGCGGCCTGCTTCCCGCCGATCGCCGAGATCTTCCAGCCGACATGAGCGAGCACCGCTATCCCACCGAGGCGCTCCTCGGCGATTATGCCCGCGCCGGCGCCGGCCTGGTGCTCACCGCCGCGCCGCTGGTGCTGGTGCCGCTCAATCTCTACGTTGCCTCGGTGCTGGGGCTGCTGGCGGCGCTCTTCGCGGTCTTCGGCGCGCTGACCCTGCTGCGCCAGCTGCGCCGCATCGAGCTCAACGACCGGGGCATCGAGGCGCGCGGCGTCTTTCCGGTGGAGCTGCCGCAGGACGCGCTGGAGACCGTCTCGCTGCGCTATTTCGCGACGCGCCGCGACGGCCAGCGCGGCTGGATGGAGCTGAAGCTGCGCGGCGCCGGCCGCAAGCTGCAGCTCGACAGCCGCATCGACGGCTTCCGCGACATCGCCACCTGGGCGGCGCGGGCGGCATCGCGCCGGCATCTGCCGATGACGCCGGCAACCGCCACCAATTTCGCCGCGCTCGGCATTCCGCTGGCGACCGGCGCGGGGGAGTAGCGTGACGGACCTTCTCAGCATCCGCGACCTGCACGTGGAGTTCCACGTTCCCGAGGGGATCGTGCACGCGGTGCGCGGCGCCACGCTCCGGGTGCGCCAGGGCTCCACCATGGCGATCGTCGGCGAGAGCGGCTCCGGCAAGACGGTCGTGAGCCAGGCGATCATGGGCATCCTGCCGGCCTCGGCGCGGATCCCCAGGGGCGAGATCCTGTTCGCCGATCCGCGCACGCCCGGCGTCGTCACCGACATCGTGAGCCTGCCGCGCGACGGCAAGGAGATGCGCCAGATCCGCGGCGGCCGCATCTCCATCATCTTCCAGGAGCCGATGACCTCGCTGTCGCCGCTGCACACGGTGGGCAACCAGGTGAGCGAGGCGCTGGAGCTGCACCGCGACGTCTCCCGCGAGCAGGCGCTGGAGCTGACGCAGGAGATGCTGCGCCTGGTGGGCTTTCCCGATCCCAGGAAGGCGCTGCGCACCTATCCCTTCGAGCTTTCGGGCGGTCTGCGCCAGCGCGCGATGATCGCCATGGCGCTGGTCTGCCGGCCGGCGCTGCTGATCGCCGACGAGCCCACCACCGCGCTCGACGTCACCATCCAGGCGCAGATCCTGAAGCTGATCCACGATCTGCAGCGCGAGCTCGACATGGCGGTGCTGCTGATCACCCACGACCTGGGCGTGGTCGCCAACGTCGCCGAGGAAGTGGTGGTGATGTATCACGGCGCCGTGGTCGAGAGCGGCACCATCGAGGACATCTTCCGGGCGCCGGAGCATCCTTATCTGAAGGCGCTGCTGCGCGCGGTGCCGCGCTTCGACATGAAGCCCGGCGAGCGGCTGGTGCCGATCCGCGAGATCCCGCGCTCGGAGGCGCGCTACCTGATGAAGGAGCGCTCGCGGGTGATGACCGCCGGGCCGCTGATCAAGCTGGAGCACCTGAAGCGGAGCTTCGAGATCCGCAAGCGCGGCTTCTTCGGCGGCGACAGCCTGCGCGCCGTGGCGGTCGACGACGTCAGCCTCACCATCGAGCGCGGCGAGTGCCTGGGCCTCGTCGGCGAGAGCGGCTGCGGCAAGACCACGCTCAGCAAGATGCTGCTGGGCGCGCTGACGCCAGACAGCGGCAAGGTCACCTATTTCGACAGCGGCAAGCCGGTGGATGTCTTCGAGCTCAAGGAGCCGGCGCGCACCGAGTTCCGCCGCCGGGTGCAGTTCGTGTTCCAGGACCCGTTCGGCTCGCTCAACCCGCGCATGACCGTCTACGACATCATCAGCGAGCCGCTCATCATCCACAAGATCGGCACGCCGGATGAGCGCCGCGAGATGGTGAAGGAGCTGGTGACGCTGGTGGGTCTCGACGTCCGCTATCTGAAGCGCT
>DATKPX010000525.1:0-13551 GCA_035523855.1 Allostellaceae bacterium | reverse complement strand
GAGGAGAGATCAGAACTTGCCGCCGGCGCGTGGCGGCTTCGGCGGCAGCTCTGCGGGTGGCCGCGGCTGTGCTGTCGCCTGCGATGCTGGCGCCGGCGACAGTGGCGGCTGTCGGTGCCAATCGAAGACGGTGCTGGCGAGCAAGGCTCCCGCCACGACCACGCCGGCGACCAGCAAGGCGACCGCTGTCATGCGCCGCCGCGCCGCGCTCGGCGGCAGCTTCGGCTTTGGCGCCGCACGCTGCGGCGCAGGCCGGGACGGCGCGACCGCCGGCAGGATGCCGCCCGGCAGCCGGGCCTGCTGCGACGCCAGCACGGCCGGCAGGAAGTGCGAGAAGGCGGCGCGGGATTCGAAGGCGCGGTCGCCGATCAGCGACAGCCGCCGCCGCGGACCGCTCCAGAACAAGCCGGCGCCGGTGACCGCGTTATCCACGGGCAGGCCCAGGCATTCCGCCATCTCGGTGACGAAGCCGGGCTCGGCGTCGAGCGAGAAGCGGTAGGCGACGTAGGGCCGGCCGAGCCGCGGCAGCACCTCCTGCATCATCGTATGGAAGGCGAACTGGAACGCGTCCGAGCCCGAATGGGCGATGCTGTGGAAGACCACGACCACATCCACCGAGCGGGCGCCCTCCGCCACCTTCTGCACCCAGTCCGATCCGCTGACCGGCGGCAGGTCGGCAAGCGACTGCACGGCCGGCTGCGGTCCGGCGCTGGCGGCCGCTCCTTGTCGTGGCGGTTGCGCCGTCGCAGGCGATGCCGGTGTCGGCGCGGCGGCAGGCGGAGCGGGCGCGTCAGGCGCGACCCGGCCGAGCCGCGCCCAGGGCGACCTCGGCGCAGCGCCAGTCGGGCGCGTCGGCGTCGTGGCGGCAGCGGTCGCGTCGCGCGGCGGCATCTCGATCGGCTCGCGCGGCAGCGTCGCGATCGGCTCGCGGGATCTCGGCGGCGCCGAAGCGCGGCTCGGCGGAACAGTGCCGGTGTCGCGCGCCTCGGTCGGGGCGGGCGCGGGATTTGCCGGCATCGCGATCGCCGCCGGCGGCGCGGGCGGCTCGGCCGGTCGATCGGCGACCGGCGTTCCGATGACCGGCGGCTCTGGCGTCGGCGCGGCGGCCGGCACGCCGCGCCTGGGAGCGGAAGTCCGACGGACGGACGGCATGCGAACGGGGCGATCGGGAGCCTCGGTCGGAGCGGTGGGATTGAGCGTCGTCTCGCGCCGCGGGCGCATGGGGGGCGGCGGCTTCGCAGGCTGTGCCGCGCGCTGCTCGCTCTTGCGCGTCGACGCCGGAAAGACCCGCCAGAGCGCAGGCGTCGGTCGTGCAGGCTTGGCTTGCGGCGCGGTCTTCTCCGCTTCGGAAGGCTCCGAAGACGGCACGCTCAGCCAAGGTTCCTTTCGCTTTACCATGCGCCCTTCGCGTCCATCTTAAATGCAAGCACAGCCGCGGGCGAGGGAATCGCCCGGCGCATTCCGCATCAAATGGCACTTGAGGCAAAGAGCTTAAGTGGCTTCTCCGGGCCGGCTCATGTCATCTTTGGGCACAACCGTCGGGCAATGCGTCAGGGCGCCAGCATCAACCGCGAGTGCCGGGCTTCATCCGGGATGGGGAAAGATCGGGATCTCGACGGTGATCAGCGTCCGCATCTGCGGATAGGTGGCAGGCAGCGGCGGGAAGGGCACGCTGGCACGGATCATGCGGCCGGCGGCCTCGTCGGCGGCGAGGGAGCCTGATGGCTGCAGCAGGGTCAGCGCCGCCAGATTGCCGGCGGGATCCACCAGGATGCTGTAGACCGCCACCCGCTCGCGGCCGCCGGGGAATTCCGAGGCCGGCGGATAGACCCGATTGCGCTCCACGAGGTCGCGCAGCCGATTGAGGTAGGCGTCGCCGGCCTGGTCGTGCTGCTCGCGGCCGCCCGCCGGCGAAGGCAGCCGGATCGAGTGGAAAATGTCGCCCTTCGGCGCCTCGGTGCGCGCCGGCGGCGCGATCGCAGCCTGCTGGCGTCCGATCGTCTTCGGTGCCGCGACGGTCGCCGGTGGCTCCGGCTCGGTCGGCGGACCCGAGCTGCGGGACTTCGTCTTGGGAGCTTCGGTATCGAGCTTCGGCTCCGGCGGCGCGGGCTCCGGCTTTTCCGCGACGGAGGCGGTCTTCTGGTCGGTGCCGGACATGCGCGGCGTGATCGGCTGCTGCGGCTCGGGCGGCGCCGATGGTGGCGGCGGGGGCGGAGGCGGAGGTGGCGGGGGAGGCGGCTCGGGCTTCGGCGGCTCGATCACCAGCGCCACCGGAATCGCCTGCGGCTCCGGCGCGAAGGCCCGCGCGAAGAAGCCGTTCCAGTCGAGCATGCAGAGCACGATCGCCACGATGTGAAGCAGCACCGCCGCCGCCATGGCGGCATAGCGCACCGCCGTCGGCCGGCGCCTGCCGCCGGCGGCGCGATCCGCCGGATCGATCCGAGCCGCGGTGATGCCGCGGCGGACATCCTCGGGGTCGGGTATTCGAAGCGTGCTCAGCTGTTCCCTGGGCATGGCGGTGTCGGATCGGTGCGCTCGCGGGCGAGATCGGGCAAGGGCGCCCGCCGGATCAGAATAGCGCTCATTCGGTAAACGAGCGCGTTCGCCATCGGGCGCCGGGCCGGTCCGCCGCCGGAAAGTCGGCCCGCATTATGGTTAAAGTCCCCGGCCAAATAACAGGCAGTATTCGTCTCGGCGGACCGCTCCCGATTTCAGAAATCGCCGGTTCAGTCGCCAAGAAATAGAAGTCGCGCCCGAGGTCACCAATAGGTCCTATCGCGGCGCCGAGCAGGAATTAGCTAGATGGCAGGGCTTGCCACCAATCAGCGGCAGGCGCCGCGAGCCGGCAATGCTCGAGGCGACCGCTCCGCTCACGCGTGGGAGATTACCGTGAACGCGCAGTACCTCGGCCATCTCTCGATCCCGAACCGAAATCTGCGCACGCTCTGCGAGCTCTGGCTGGCGAAGCGCGGCAGCAGGCCGCTGCCAAGCCGCTCCGAGTTCGGTCCCGGCGAGATCCCGGCGGCGCTCTGGCCGATGGTGATGATGCTGGACGTCTGCCGCGCTCAAGACCGGGTCCGATTTCGCTACCGTCGCGTCGGCATGAGCTTCGTCGATGCCGTCGGGCGCGATCCGACCGGCATGTTCCTCGACGAGGTGCTGCCGACGCCATCGGCGCACACCGACTTCGTCAGCGGCCTCTATCTCCGTGCCGCGACCCGGGGGTGCCCGATCTATTCCGAGAACCTCTTCACCTGGGGCGGCCGGACCGGAGCCAAGCTCACCCGGCGGCTCATCCTGCCGCTGTCTCACGACGGCGCGGAGGTGGCCATGCTGCTGGCCGGCCACGTCTTCGACTACGACACGCAGCAGGTGCTGGCGATGCGCGCGAGCGCCGCGCCGCGCGTGCTGGAGATCGTGCCCAACAGCAGCCTCTCCGTGGTGAACTGACGACCGATAAAGTCACCGCCGATCCCTGTTGCCCTGACACGCGCCAGCGGCCACCATGGGCGGCCGGACTTAGAAAGAGAACGGATCCCGTTCTGCCGCGGCGTTTACCGTGAAAGCAAACTCGCTCGCCCTGGTTCTCCTGGTCGTCCTGCTCGGCTCGTTTTCCGCCCGGGCGGCGACGCCGCGCGACTGCCCCGCCTCGAAGTCCGAGGTCACGCTCTCGATCCGCCTGCCGGAGCCGACCATCGACAACTCGCTGCCGCAGCCGCGGCTGCAGGAGCTCTCGGGCAAGGCCTATCATAACGGCCACACCCTCGGCCTCTATCGGATGGAGCTGCAATATGGCATCGAGGCGGTGGTGATGGCGCAGCAGTCCTCCGCCGGCCTCTGCCAGTGGATCGAGCGCATCACCGTGCGGATGGTCCTGAGCCCGCGGCAGATCTACGTCGTGCGCGACCGCAGGCCCGGCACCTGCCCCTATGAGGCGGTGCTCGAGCACGAGCGCAAGCACAAGGCGATCGACGACGAGATCTTCCGCGCCGCCGCGCCGCGCCTGCAGCGCACGCTGGAGGGCGCCATCGCGCGCCTGCCGCCGGAGCGGCCGGTGCCGGCCGCCGACGCGGTCGACGCGAAGACGCGGCTGGTGGCGCCGCTGAAGAAGGTGTTCCAGGCTGCGGTCGATGCGGTGATGGCAGAGCGCAACGCGCGCCAGGAGCATCTCGACAATCCCGGCGAGTACAAGCGCGTCGGCGCCGCCTGCGGCTGATCTCCGCCCGCCCTTCCGCCCCCTGGTCATCCGGCGTCCGCCGGGTTAAACCAGGGCAAGAGGGGGGGCGAAACCGTGAAATCCGAAGAACCGATCCGCATCCGCAGCCAGGCCGAGGCACGCAAGCTCGTCGAGAGCCTGGAGATCCCCTACGTCAAGCTGGGGTTCACCGACGTCGACGGCATCCTGCGCGGCAAGTACGTCAACCGCGCGAAGTTTCTTTCCTCGCTCGAGAAGGGCTTCGGCTTCTGCGACGTGGTGGTGGGCTGGGACAGCAACGACCAGCTCTACGACAACGTGAAGTACACCGGCTGGCACACGGCCTATCCGGACGCGCCGGTGCGCGTCGTTCCCGAGACCGCGCGCCTTATCCCCTTCGAGCAGGATCTGCCGTTCTTCCTCTGCGAGCTGGCGCCGCCGGCGGAGGCGATCTGCCCGCGCGGGGCGCTCCGCCGCGTCCTGAAACGCGCGGAGGAGATGGGCTTCGCCGCGTCCTCCGCCTTCGAGTACGAGTTCTTCCTCTTCGAGGAGACGCCGCACAGCGTGCGCGAGAAGGGCTATCGCAACCTCAAGAGCATCACGCCCGGCTATTTCGGCTACTCGGTCCTGCGCAGCTCGGTGCTGGCGGAGCTCTATCATGACCTCCTCGACGTCTGCCAGAAGATGGACATGGCGATCGAGGGCCTGCACACCGAGACCGGCGCCGGCGTCATCGAGGCGGCGATCGCCGTCGACGACGCGCTCCGCGCCGCCGACAAGGCGGTGCTGTTCAAGACCTTCGCCAAGGTGATGGCACAGCGGCGCGGCCTGATGGCGACCTTCATGGCCAAGTGGTCGAACCAGTGGCCGGGCCAGAGCGGTCACATCCACGTCTCGTTGCGCCACCGCGACGGCCAATCCGCCTTCTACGACGAGAAGGCGCCGCACCACATGAGCGAGACCATGCGGCATTTCCTCGGCGGCCAGCAGAAGCTGATGCCGGAGGTGCTCGGCATGATCGCGGCGACGGTCAATTCCTATTCGCGCCTGATCCCCGGCTATTGGGCGCCGACCACGGCGACCTGGGGCGTCGAGAACCGCACGACGGCGCTCCGCGTCATCCCCGGCTCGCCGGCGTCCCAGCGCATCGAGTACCGCATCGGCGCCGCCGACGCGAACCCCTATATCGCGCTCGCCGCCGCGCTCGGCAGCGGGCTCTGGGGCATCGAGCACAAGATCGAGCCGACCGAGCGCGTCACCGGCAACGCTTACGCGCTGCCGCCGAGCGCCGAGCTGGGGTTGCCGA
This sequence comes from Allostellaceae bacterium, assembly GCA_035523855.1. Classification (GTDB taxonomy): domain Bacteria; phylum Pseudomonadota; class Alphaproteobacteria; order ATCC43930; family CGMCC-115725; genus DASZHJ01. Next base: position 8,050 of record DATKPX010000525.1, on the reverse strand, counting down.
CGACGCTCTGGGAGGCTGCGCAGCGCCTCAAGGGGTCGAAGGCGGCGCGCGCTCTCTTCGGCGACGAATTTGTGGACCACTTCGCCGCCACGCGCGAGTGGGAGGAGCGCGAGTTCCGCAAGCACGTCACCGACTGGGAACTCGCGCGCTACTTCGAGATCATCTGATGGCCGGAACACTGAAGACAGTCAGCCCGATCGACGGATCCGTCTGCGTCGAGCGCACGCTCGCGGGCGAGGGCGAGATCGCTGCCGCTCTCATGCGCGCGAAATCGGCGCAGCGGGGGTGGGCGGCCCTGAGCCTGGCCGACCGCGCGCAGCAGCTGACCCGCCTCGTCGACGCCTTCGTCGCCCGCAAGGCCGAGATCGCCGGCGAGATCACCCGGCAGATGGGCCGGCCGATCCGCTACACGCCGAGCGAGGTCGGCGGCTTCGAGGAGCGCGCGCGCTACATGATCGCGGCGGCGCCAGAGGGCTTGGCGGATCTCGATGTTGGGCCGAAGCCCGGCTTCCGCCGCTTCATCCGGCGCGCGCCGCTGGGCGTGGTGCTGGTGGTGGCGCCCTGGAACTACCCGCTGCTCACCGCGGTCAACGCGGTGGTGCCGGCGCTGATGGCGGGGAACGCCGTCCTCCTCAAGCATTCGCACCAGACGCCGCTCGCCGCCGAGCGCATGGTCGAGGCGGGCGCCAGCGCCGGGCTGCCGGCGGGACTCTTCCAGTTCCTGCATCTCGGCCACGACGCGACCGCGCGGCTGATCGAGAGCCCGGACATCGATTACGTCGCCTTCACCGGCTCGGTGCCCGGCGGCGAGGCGGTGGAGCGGGCCGCTGCCGGACGCTTCATCGGCGTCGGCCTCGAGCTCGGCGGCAAGGATCCCGGCTACGTCCGCGCCGACGCCGATCTCGACCACGCGGTCGAGAACCTGGTGGACGGAGCCTTCTTCAACTCCGGCCAGTCCTGCTGCGGCATCGAGCGCATCTACATCGACGCCAAGGTCTATGACCGCTTCGTCGAGGGCGCCGTCGCGCTGACGCGGAAATACGTGCTGGGCGATCCGCGCCAGGCCGAGACGACGCTCGGGCCGATGGTGCGCACCGGCGCCGCCGACTTCGTCCGCGCCCAGACCCAGGAGGCGGTGCGGCAAGGCGCGCGCGCTCTCCTCGACGCCAAGGAATTCTCCGCCAGCCGCGAGGGCACGCCTTACCTTGCGCCGCAGATCCTAGTGAATGTCAGCCACGCCATGCGCGTGATGACCGAGGAGAGCTTCGGGCCGGTCGTCGGCATCATGAAGGTGGCGTCCGACGAGGAGGCGATCCGGCTGATGAACGACAGCCCCTACGGCCTCACCGCGGCGATCTGGACCCGGGATCCCGAGGCCGCCGTCAGCATCGGCGACCGGATCGCCACCGGCACCTGCTTCATGAACCGCTGCGACTATCTCGATCCGGCGCTCGCCTGGACCGGCGTCAAGCATTCCGGCCGCGGCGTCTCGCTCTCGGTGCTGGGCTATCACCACCTGACCCGGCCGAAATCCTTCCACCTCCGTCTCCAGACCTGAAAGTGCGCCCTATGCTGCAAGGCAATTGGAACTATCCGACCGCGGTGAAGTTCGGCGCCGGCCGCATCCGCGAGCTGCCGGACGTTCTCAAATCCCTCGGCATCAAGCGCCCGCTGCTGGTGACGGATCCCGGCCTCGCGAAGCTGCCGATGGTGCTCGATGCGCAGCGCGCCACCGCGGCGGCGGGGCTGCCGACCGCGATCTTCAGCGACATCAAGCCGAACCCGGTGGAGAAGAACATCGACGCCGGGCTCGGGGTCTACCGCGAGGGCCGGCACGACGGCGTCATCGCCTTCGGCGGCGGCAGCGCGCTCGATGCCGGCAAGGCGATCGCGTTCATGTCCGGACAGAAGCGGCCGCTCTGGGATTTCGAGGATGTCGGCGACAACTGGACGCGGGCCGATCCCGCCGGCATCGGGCCCACCGTCGCGGTTCCCACCACCTCAGGCACGGGCTCCGAGGTCGGCCGCGTCTCCGTGGTGGGCGACGAGACGAGGCACAAGAAGCGTCTCATCTTCCATCCCCGCATCATTCCGGTGACGGTGATCGAGGATCCCGAGCTCACCGTGGGATTGCCGCCGCACATCACCGCCGCCACCGGCATGGACGCGCTGGCGCACGCCTTCGAGGCCTATTGCGTTCCCGTCTATCATCCGATCGCCGACGGCGTGGCGCTCGAGGGCATGCGGCTCATCCGGGAATGGCTGCCGGTCGCCACCCGCGACGGCGGGAATATCGAGGCGCGCAGCCACATGATGGCGGCATCGACGCTGGGCGCGACGGCGTTCCAGAAGGGGCTGGGCGCGATCCACTCGCTCTCGCATCCCGTGGGCGCGCATTACGACCTGCATCACGGGCTGCTGAATGCCGTCTTCATGCCCTATGTGCTGCTGTTCAACCGCGCGGCCATCGCCGACAAGATGGTCCAACTCGGGCGCTTCCTCGGTCTCGCGCGGCCGAATTTCGACGGCGTGCTCGACTGGATCCTGGAGCTGCGGCGCGCGATCGGCATTCCGAACACGCTCGCCGAGCTCAAGGTCGACGACGGCAAGCTCGAGACGCTGATCGCGGACTCCGTGGTCGATCCGACCGCGCCGACCAATCCCGTGCCGCTCGACGCCGACTCGGTGCGCAAGCTTTACCTCCGCGCGCTGGAAGGCCGACTCAGCTAAGCCCGATCAATCGCGGCTGGCGTCGCCTCGTTGCAATCGAGCCGCCGCTCGTGCGATGAGAGGAGCCGCGCGAGCGGATCTCGCGCCGCACCGGAGCATGAGGAGTGGCAGGGTTGAGTAGGATGCTTCGGCGTCTCGGCATCGGCACCACGCTGGTGCTCTGGGCGCTCGTCGCGGCGGCTCCCGCGTTCGCCGCCGGGACCGATTTCAATTCCTGGCTGACCGGCGTCCGCCAGGAGGCGATCGGGCAGGGTATGCGGGCGCAGTCCGTCGACCTTGCACTCCGGGGCGTGCATCCGATCGACCGCGTGCTGGAGCTCGACCGCAAGCAGCCGGAGAGCACGCTCACCTTCGAGCAGTATGTCGATCGCGTGGTGTCGCAGCAGCGGATCGCCGCCGGGCGCGACAAGCTGGCGGAGAACCGGGCGCTCCTCGACGAGATCGGCCGCCGCTATGGCGTGCAGCCCCGCTTCATCGTCGCGCTCTGGGGCATCGAGACCGATTTCGGCCGCGTCACCGGCGACTTCCCGATCATCTCGGCGCTGGCGACCCTCGCCTATGACGGCCGCCGCAGCGCCTTCTTCCGCAAGGAGCTGATCGCCGCCATCCGCATCGTCGACCAGGGCTATATCCGGCCCGAGGAGATGACCGGCTCCTGGGCCGGCGCCATGGGGCAGAGCCAGTTCATGCCCTCGAGCTATCTGCAATACGCCGTCAGCTATCGCGACGACGGCCGGCGCGACATCTGGCATCGCCGCGAGGACGTCTTCGCCTCGATCGCGAACTATCTGCATCAGCTCGGCTGGAAGGGCGACGAGAGCTGGGGCCGCCGCGTGCAGCTGCCGGCGAAGTTCGACACCAGCCTCGCCGGCAAGGAGATCCGCAAGCCGATCAGCGACTGGCAGCGACTCGGCGTGCGCTCGCTCGGCGGCGGCGATCTGCCGGCGAAGGCGCGCGACGCCTCGCTGATCCTGCCGTCGGGCCCCGATGGCTCGGCTTTACTCATCTATGACAATTTCCGTGCGATCCTCCGCTGGAACAACTCCAGCTATTTCGCCGCCGCGGTGGGCTACCTTGCCGATGCCTTTGAATGACGGTAAGGTTTCACCACTAATAGGCGCCGTGCTACCGGGATCTACAAGATCGTGACGTTCGTCTCTCGACTTCGCATTGCCGCCGCCTTGACTGCGGCGGCCCTGCTGGCCGCCTGCTCCTTCGGCTCCAGCGAGCCGATCTCCACCGGCGCCGCGCCGGGCCTCGGTCTCGGCATCTACAAGGTGGGCAAGCCCTACCAGGTGGACGGCGTCTGGTACTACCCGCGCGTCGATCTCAGCTACGACGAGACCGGCATCGCCTCCTGGTACGGCGAGGCGTTCCACGGCAAGTACACCGCCAATGGCGAGGTCTTCGACCTGAACGGGCTGACGGCCGCCCATCACACGCTGCCGATGCCGAGCATCGTCGAGGTGACCAATCTCGAGACCGGCCGCTCGATCCAGCTCCGCGTCAACGACCGCGGTCCTTTCGCCCACGGCCGCATCATCGACGTCTCGCGCCGCGCCGCGCAGCTCCTGGGCTTCGAGCAGAAGGGCACCGCCAAGGTGCATGTGCGCGTCCTCACCGCCGAGACCTTGCAGGCGCAGGCGATCGCGCGCCGCAACGGCGAGGAGGCGCCGGGACCGGTCGAGCTGGTGCAGGCGGCGCCGCGCACGCCGGTCGATTCCGAGAACCTGAAGCCGCTCCCCGGCAGCCTCGCTTCCGCCAACCAGGGTGCCAGCCGCCCGGTGCAGCTTGCCGCGGCGCCGCCGGCGCCGGCGCAGATGGCGGAGCCGCAGCTCACCGAGAAGGTGACGGTGGGCCCGGCGCGGCCCAACGCGCAGATCTATATCCAGGCCGGCGCCTTCGCCCAGGCGGGCAACGCCCAGCGCGTGAAGCAGCGCATCGACGGGCTCGGCTCGGTGCAGATCACCAGCGTGCGCGTCAACGGCGCCAGTCTTTTCCGCGTGCGGCTCGGCCCGGTGGTGAGCGTTGAGGAGGCGGATCGCCTGCTCGCCAAGGTGCTCGCCACCGGTTTCAGCGACGCGCGCATCGTGGTGGATTGAGGGCGCTTCGGTCCGCGGGGACGATGGTAACCGCCGTGTCGGCCCCGACTGCGCTATAATGCGGGCTCGGGCGGACGCTTGTGGGCCGCCGCCGCGGGATCGGCGGATTTGAGAGGGTGAGGGCGATGATCTCTTCGGCATCGAGGCTGCTTTTCGCGCTGATCGCGGCGAGCGCGCTGCTGCTTCCGGGCATGCCCGCGCGGGCCGCCGCCGGCATCGACACCCAGGCGCGCAATGCCATCATCCTCGACTTCGAGACCGGCGCGCTGCTGCTCGACAAGGGAGCCGACGAGCGCATGCCGCCGGCGTCGATGAGCAAGATCATGACCGCCTACATGGTCTATGACGCGCTCAAGAAGGGGAAGCTCTCCCTCGAGGACATGCTGCCGGTGAGCGAGAAGGCCTGGCGCACCCAGGGCTCCAAGATGTTCGTGCCGCTGGGCGGGCGCGTGAAGGTCGAGGATCTCGTCCGCGGCATGATCGTGCAGTCCGGCAACGACGCCTGCATCGTGCTGGCGGAAGGCATTGCCGGCAGCGAGGCCGCCTTCGTCGAGCAGATGAACGAGAAGGCGAAGGAGCTCGGCCTTAAGAACAGCCACTTCGCCAACGTTACCGGCTTGCCCGATCCCAATGAGTACGTGACGGCGCGCGACCTCGCCACCTTGGCGCGGCGGCTCATCACCGACTTCCCGGAGTACTACCACTACGACTCCGAGAAGGATTTCACCTACAACGGCATCAAGCAGGGCAATCGCAATCCGCTGCTCTACAAGGATCTCGGCGCCGACGGCATGAAGACGGGCCATACCGAGGAGGCGGGATATTGCCTGACCGGCTCGGCGATCCGCGATGGCCGCCGCATCATCATGGTGCTGGGCGGCCTGCCCTCGATGAAGGCGCGCGCCACCGAGAGCGAGCGGCTGCTCGAATGGGCGTTCCGCGAGTTCAACAACTACCGGCTGGTGAAGGCGGGCGACACGCTGGACCAGGCGGATGTCTGGCTCGGCGCCGAGCCCAAGGTGCCGGTGACGGCGCAGCAGGACGTGGTCGTGACGCTGCCCAAGGCGGCGCGCCGCACCATGAAGGCGACCGTGCATTATGATGGCCCCGTGCGCGCGCCGGTCGCCAAGGGCCAGGCGGTCGGCAAGCTCACCATCACCGCCGATGGCGTCGACCCCGTGACCATCCCGCTGGTGGCGGCGCAGCCCGTCGACAAGCTCGGGCCCATGGGCCGCATCGCGGTCGCCGCCGGCTACCTGGTCTGGGGCAAACGCTGACGCGCGGCCGCTTCATCACGCTGGAAGGCGGCGAGGGCGCCGGCAAGTCAACCCAGGCAGGTCTGCTGATCGATGCCCTGCGCAGGGCGGGCCTGAGGGCGATCCGCACCCGCGAGCCCGGCGGCGCGCCCGGCGCGGAGGAGATCCGCAAGCTGCTGGTGGAGGGGCTGCCGGGGCGCTGGGACGCTGAGGCCGAGGCGCTGCTCATGGTGGCGGCGCGGCGCGTCCATCTGGTGGAGACGATCTGGCCGGCGCTCGAGCGCGGTGACTGGGTGGTCTCGGACCGTTTCGCGGATTCGACGCTGGCCTACCAGGGCTATGGCCGCGGCCTGCCGCAGGAGGCGCTGCGGATGCTCCACCGGCTGATCGCCGGCGACTTCGCGCCCGACCTCAGCCTCATCCTCGATCTTCCTGTGGAGACCGGCCTTTCCCGGGCTGCCACCAGGCCCGGCGCCGAGACCCGCTTCGAGCGCATGGATCCCGAATTCCACCAGCGGCTGCGCCAGGGCTTCCTGGAAATTGCGCGCGCCGAGCCGCGGCGCTGCGTCCTGATCGATGCCACCGGCGACGTGGCGACAGTCCAGGCCGCGATCCGCGCCGCCGTCCATGAGCGCCTGGGGATCGCGGTCTGAGCGCGCTCGTTGCCAGCGTTCGGAGACATCGGTAACAACGTTCGGGAACATCGGTAACACCTCCGGCGTCATGGCCGGGCTCGACCCGGCCATCCACGAGCGTCGTCCGAGACGTGGATGCCCGGCACAAGGCCGGGCATGACGAGAGGAGGAAGCAGTGCCACGTTGAGCGTGACAGATGGCGGAAGAAGACGATTTCGAATCTGAAGACGAAAGCGGCGAGGCGGCGGCAGCCGCGATCCCGGCGCCGCGCGAGCAGACCGCGCTCATCGGCCACGAGGCCGCCGAGGCGACGCTGCTGCAGGCTTTCCAGGCGAACCGGCTGCCGCAGGGCCTGCTGATCACCGGCCCGCACGGCATCGGCAAGGCGACGCTCGCTTACCGCTTCGCGCGCTTCCTGCTGGCGCAGGCGGCCGAGCCGGGGGCGGGCGGGCTCTTCGCTCCCGCGGCGCCGAGCTCGCTCGCGCTGGCGCCGGAGCATCCGGTGTTCCGCCGCGTCGCCAGCAGCGGCCATGCCGATCTCCTCACCATCGAGCGCGGCATCGATCCCAAGCGCAAGCGCGCGCGCAGCGAGATCGTGGTGGAGGATGTCCGCGCGACCGGCGCCTTCCTGCGGCTGACGCCGGCGGAAGGCGGCTGGCGGATCGTCGTCATCGACACCGCCGACGAGATGAACCGCAACGCCGCCAACGCGCTCCTCAAGATCCTCGAGGAGCCGCCGGCGCGGGCGATCCTGATCCTGGTCAGCGACAATCCCGGCCGCCTGCTGCCGACCATCCGCTCGCGCTGCCGGCGCCTGCCGCTGCGGCCGCTGCCGGATGCGACCGTCGCCGAGCTCATCGGGCGCTATCGGCCCGATCTCTCCGCGCGCGACCGCGGCACCCTCAGCGACCTCGCCGAGGGCAGCATCGGGCGTGCGCTGGAGCTGGTGGAGGAGGGCGGCATCAAGACGCATCGCGACCTGCTCCAGCTTCTCGCCCAGCTTCCCGATCTCGACGGCGTGGCGCTGCATGCCTTCGCCGACAAGGTGGCGCGCTGGGGCAATGACGATGGTTACCGCGTCTTCACCGAGCTGATGCCGGCGACGCTCGCGCGCGCCATCGCGTCGGCGGCGGCGGGCGCGCGGCCGGGCGCCGAGGCGCCGCTTGCCAAGCTGCTGGCCCGCCGTGGCCTTGATCGCTGGGTGGAGGTATGGGACAAGATCACCCACCTCTTCGCCCAGGCGGATGCCGTCAACCTCGACCGCAAGCAGGTCGTGTTGAACGCTTTTTTCGCGCTCGAAGAGGCCGCGCGCTAGTCATCGCGCGGC
>DATKPX010000524.1:0-2061 GCA_035523855.1 Allostellaceae bacterium | reverse complement strand
ACCTCGTCCAGCAGGCACATGGTGCCGGCATGGGGAATCAGCATCGCGATCTCGTCGCCGCCGATCATCCTCTTGCCGCGCTTATCGACCGCTCGCCCTCTGGGGGCGGCGGGAAGGCGCCCGGCGCCATCGGCTCCACCGAGAGCCGAAGCTCGAGATCGGGGAAGTAGTCGATGACCAGGGACGCCGCCTCGCCGCGGGCGAGAGCGGCCAGCAGCGGCAGGCTGCGCGCCGCCGGCGTGTTGGCGCGCAAATCCTCCAGCGCCTCGTCAGGGAGCCGCGTGACGGCACCGGACGCGCGCCGCGGCTCGATCGCGATCCGCGCGATGCAGGCGTCGGTCGGCCACGGCGTCAGCACCACGGCCATGCCGAAGAGGGCGCCGATCGGCCGCAGCGTGTGCAGCGGCTCCGGGTAGCGCAGGTCGTAGGCGATGAGCCCGACGGCGCAATCCTCCGCGACCGCCTGGGTCGCCGCCTCCAGCAGGCCCGCGGCGAAGCTGGCGTCATGGGCGCAGAGGCTGCTCGACGGCGCGTGCGAGCGGGTGGCGATGCTCCAGTAGCCGGCCGGCGCGTTATGGACGGAGTTGTGGAACCGGGTGGGGGAGATATCGCGCTCCTCGGAGGCGAGGCTGGTGAGAATGCCGCTCAGCGTCTCGCCGTCGCCGCCGGAGGAGGTGAAGACGGTCGCAACCGTCGCGGGATCGCGGCGCGCGCCGGCGAAGGCTTCGGTGCCGACGGCGAGGGAGAGCTTCACCGTCAGGACGGTGCGGCGGCGCTCGGTCGCCGGCAGCAGCGGGCTCATCGGCACCACGGGAGGCGCCGGCAGGTAAGGCTCCGCGCCCGCCAGGATCGGGCGGCTCGCGGCCCAGCCCGGCAGCCCGGGGCCGCACAATCCAACGCCTTCGATATAGAGCTGCATCAGGCGCGTCCCAGCAGCACGCTGCAATTGGCGCCGCCGAAGCCGAAGGAGTTGCTGAGCACCCGGTCGACGCGTGCGCGGCGGCTCTCAATGACATACTGGCTCTTGAAGGCCGGATCGACCGTCTGCGTGTGCGGGCTGCCGGGCATGAGCTCATGCAGGATGCCGAGCGCGGAGAAGATCGCCTCGGTGATGCCCGAGGCGCCCAGCGTGTGGCCGGTCGATCCCTTGGTCGAGCTGCAAGGCGTCGCCGCGCCGAAGAGGTCGGACATCGCGCGGTCCTCCGCCGCATCGCCGATCGCGGTGGCAGTGCCGTGCAGGTTCACGTAGTCGATCTCCGACGGCTTCATTCCCGCCGCCGCCAGCGCGCGCTCCATGGCGAGCCGCGCGCCGAGGCCGTCGGGATGCGGCGAGGACATGTGATAGGCATCGCTGCTCTCGCCGACGCCGAGCAGCAGCACGCCATACTCGTCCTCGGCCGCCTCCGGCTTCTCGAGCAGCGCGAAGCCGGCGGATTCGCCGATCGAGATGCCCTTGCGCTCGGCATCGAACGGCCGGCAGGGCTCGTCCGACATCACGCTGAGCGACTGGAAACCGTAGAGGGTGGTGGCACAGAGCGTGTCCGCGCCGCCGACGATGGCGGCGTCGCAGAGGCCGGCGGCGACCATGCGCGACGCGCTGGCGAAAGCCTTGGCGGTGGTGGCGCAGGCCGAGGAGACGACAGAAGCCGGACCCACCAGGCCGAGTGTGTCGCGCAGGAAGCGGCCGAGCGAGTAGGTGTTGTGCATCCGCGCATAGTCGAACTTCGCCGGCAGTGCGCCGCTCACCGGGTCGCGGTTGCGGAACGCGGTCTCGGTCTCCAGCAGGCCGGAGGTGCTGGTCCCCAGGAAGATGCCGATGCGGCCGGCGCCGTATCTCTCCCGCGCCGCGGCGATCGCGTCGCGGAACCCGTCCTGGTCGAGCGCGAGGGCGGCCAGCCGGTTGTTGCGGCAGTCGAAGCCGGCCGTCCCGCCGGTGAGGGAGAAGTCGTCCGCCTCCCGGACCTGCCCGGCATAGGCGGGCAGCTGCACGTTCTCGAAGGTGCAGGGCTGCAATCCGCTGCGGCCTTCGCGGAGCGCAGTGACGGTGGCCGCCTGGCCGGC
>DATKPX010000523.1:0-3545 GCA_035523855.1 Allostellaceae bacterium | reverse complement strand
GTACTGCGCCGGCAGGCCCTTGGGCTGGAAGTAGTTCCAGGAATAGGCGGCGGTGACGCCGAGATCGCTGAACAGGCGCTTGGCGATGTCGGCCTCGATCGAATAGGACTGGCCGCCGGTGGAATCCGTCGGGTTCTTGGTCAGCGTCGGCAGCGACGCCTCATCGGCGACGAAGGGATCGTCGGTCTGGAGGGTGGCGGGAAAGAAGCGGTCGCCGGCGAAGCCGTGCGCCTCAGCGGCGCCGGTGGAGAGAAGGAATGCCGCGGTCAGCGCGCCGCCACACTGGGCGGCGGCGACGGCGCCTCGAAGAGACGGAAACATGGAGCAACCCCCGAAATCATGATGGATCGATGGCGCCGACCGCGCGGACTCCGACATCTGGCGGAGCCGCGCCGTCGGCGCGGACGCAAGCGGGCGTCAGACCATCAGCGGCGGCGCGCGGGGCTGGGAAGTCGGATCGGGAGTGCGGGCGAGGATCGGCGCCTGGCCGATCGCATCGACGGCAACCGCGCCCGGCGGTCCCGCCGCCATGACGACGCCCACGGCCGGCGGCACGAAGCTGCCGAGCATGTGCAGCGCCCGGCAGATCGGGCAGGAGAACGGCTTGTGCGAGGGCGCCTTGCCGGGGAGATCCGAGCGGTCCTGGGTCTCCGAGCCGAGGCAGAGCGCGAGATCGCCGCCGAAGAAGGCCGCCGCCCGCGCGTAGCCGTCGGGCTCGCCGGTCTGGAAGATCGGCGGGTGGTGCAGCCAGGGCAGCCAGACCTGGATCAGCAGCGCGAAGGCGCCCAGCGCCGCGCCCATGCCGCGGAGCGCGCGCGCGCGACGGAAGACAGCGAGACCGCTCGTCCCGCCTCCCCACCGCCATTGGCTTAAGCGTCGCTCGCTCGGCACCCTCACCTCTCTCGCTCAAAAAGTATCAGAAGCGCCGCCGCAATTCCATGCGACCGATTATTGATCGAATCAAGCGATGCGGCGGTTGGGCGCGCCCGCCATCCCACCTCGTGCATGGACAGGGCCCGCTCATTGCCCCATCGTGGCCCGCAGGGAGTGACGCTCAAGCGACGGAGAGAGCAATGGATTTCGAGTTCTCGGAAAAGTCGAAGCGGATGCAGACGGAGGTGAAGGCCTTCATCGCCGAGCACGTGGTGCCGCGCGAGGCGGACTACACGCGTGTGGTCGAGCATGAGCACATCTTCCCGCCGCCGTTCCTGGATGACCTCAAGGCGAAGGCGCGCGCCAAGGGGCTCTGGAACCTGTTCCTGCCCGGCCTCAAGCCCGACGAGCCCGGGACGCAGATGTCGAACCTCGACTACGCACCCTGCGCGGAGATCATGGGGCGCATTCAGTGGTCGTCGGAGGTCTTCAACTGCAGCGCGCCAGACACCGGCAACATGGAGCTGCTGCACCTCGCGGCGACGCCGGCGCAGAAGGAGAAATGGCTGAAGCCGCTGCTCGACGGCAAGATCCGCTCCTCCTTCGCGATGACCGAGCCGGAGGTGGGATCGTCGGACGCCACCAACATCCGCACCTCGATCAAGCGCGAGGGCAACGAGTGGGTGATCAACGGGCGGAAGTGGTTCATCACCAACGCCGCCGATCCCCGCACCAAGATCATGATCGTGATGGGGCAGACCAGTCCGGAGCGGCCGGAAGCGCATCGCCGGCAGAGCATGGTGCTGGTGCCGATGGAGACGCCGGGCGTCACCGTGATCCGCAACCCGCCGGTGATGCATCACGAGGCGCCGGAGGGACACTGCGAGATCACCTTCGAGAACGTGCGCGTCCCCGTCGACAATCTCCTCGGCGAGGAAGGCGGCGGCTTCGCCCTGGCGCAAGCGCGGCTCGGACCGGGCCGCATCCATCACTGCATGCGCGCCATCGGCGGCGCCGAGGCCTCGCTCGAGCTGATGATCCAGCGTTCTCTCCAGCGCCGCACCTTCGGCAAGCTGCTGCATGAGCACGGCGCCGTGCAGGACTGGATCGCGCTCTCGCGCATCGAGATCGAGCAGGCACGGCTCCTCGTCCTCAAGGCCGCGTGGCTCATGGACAAATCCGGCAACAAGGCCGCGCGCAAGGAAGTGGCGCTCATCAAGGTGGCGGTGCCGCGCCTGCTGCTGGCGGTCTCCAACCGCGCCATGCAGACCTTCGGCGCCAAGGGCCTGACGCAGGACACGCCGATCGCGGATTTCTGGACCTATGGCCGCATCCTGCAATTCGCCGACGGACCGGACGAGGTGCATCTGCGCTCGATCGCGCGCCAGGAAGTGAAGGCGATGCAGGAGCAGATGACGAAGAACACCGCGGCGAGCCGGAGCCCGGCGGCGGAGTAGCTGTCCGCCGCCAGCTCTCGGCTGCAGCCGCATCCTGCGGAAGCTGAGAGGTGAGAGCCGGCGACTCGCGACTGAGTTACCCCCACTATCCACTCCATTCGCGCTCGATTGCTGATGTCGGATCGCAGTCCTAGTGCTACAAGTCCGTGACGATGGTCGAGCAGGTCAGGTCCGCCAACGTCACCCCGCTTCGCGAAGGCGCCGACACGCCTTACCGCACGCCGCCGCACAACATCGAGGCGGAGCAGGCGCTGCTGGGCGCCATTCTCGTCAATAACCAGGCCTATCATCGCGTCTCGGAATTCCTGCGCGCCGAGCATTTCGCCGAAGGCGTTCACGGGCGCATCTTCGAGGCAATCGGCAAGCTCATCGAGCGCGGCCAGATCGCGAACCCGGTGACGCTGAAGAACCTCTTCGACCAGGACGGCGCGCTGCAGGAGATCGGCGGCGCGCAGTACCTGGCTCGGCTCGCCGCCTCGGTCGTCACCATCATCAACGCCAGCGACTACGGCCGCACCATCCACGACCTCTACCTCCGCCGCCAGCTCATCACGCTGGGCGAGGATGTCGTCAACGAGGCCTTCGCCCACGATCTCGAGCGCGACGCGCGCAACCAGATCGAGCTCGCGGAGAAGCGGCTCTTCGATCTCGCCACGACAGGGCAGTACGAGGGCGGCTTCCGCCCCTTCGAGGACGCGCTCGCCGACGCCATCATGATGGCGGACGCCGCCTTCAAGCGCAGCGGCCGCACCACCGGCGTCGCCACCGGCTTCACCGATCTCGACAAGCTGCTGGGCGGCCTCCACCCCTCGGACCTGATCATCCTCGCCGGCCGGCCGTCGATGGGAAAGACCTCGCTCGCCACCAACATCGCCTTCTACGCGGCGAAGCACTACCGGCCGGTGGTGACGGCGGACGGGCGCAAGAAGGCCGAGGACGGTGCCGTAGTGGGGTTCTTCTCGCTGGAGATGTCGAGCGAGCAGCTGGCGACGCGCATCCTCTCCGAGGAATCGAGCGTGCCCTCGGACCGGATCCGCCGCGGCGACGTCTCCAGCGACGATTTCGACAAGTTCGTCATGGCAAGCCAGCAGCTCGCCAACGTCCCGCTCTATATCGACGACAGCCCGGCGCTCACCATTGCGGCGCTGCGCACGCGGGCGCGCCGGCTGCAGCGCCAGCGCGGTCTCGATCTCGTGATCATCGACTATCTGCAGC
>DATKPX010000522.1:0-8159 GCA_035523855.1 Allostellaceae bacterium | reverse complement strand
TTCACCGCCATCTCGTCGAAGCCGAAATCCTTGTAGACCGCGCGGAGGAGATCGCAGAAGGCGATGCTCTCCGGCGTGATCTGCGCCTCGCTGCAGAAGATGTGCGCGTCGTCCTGGGTGAAGGCGCGCACGCGCATGATGCCGTGCAGCGCGCCCGACGGCTCGTTGCGGTGGCAGGAGCCGAACTCGGCGAGGCGCAGCGGCAGGTCGCGATAGCTCTTCAGCCCCTGGCGGAAGATCTGCACATGGCAGGGACAGTTCATCGGCTTCAGCGCCAGAACCTTGTCCTCGTCGGCGTTGGTGGTGAACATGTTCTGCCGGAACTTCTCCCAGTGCCCCGAGGCCTCCCAGAAGGAGCGGTCGAGGAGCTGCGGCGTCTTCACCTCGACATAGCCGGTCTTGTCGAGGCGGCGGCGCATGTAGTTCTCGACCGTGCGGTAGAGCGTCCAGCCCTTGGGATGCCAGAACACGCTGCCGACCGCCTCCTCCTGCTGGTGGAAGAGGCCAAGCTCGCGGCCGAGGCGGCGATGGTCGCGCTTCTCCGCCTCCTCGAGCTGGAAGAGATAGGTGTCGAGCTGCTTCTGCTCCGCCCAGGCGGTGCCGTAGACGCGCTGGAGCTGCTGGTTCCGGGCATCGCCGCGCCAGTAGGCGCCCGCCACCTTCATCACCTTGAAGGCGTGACCGAGCTTTCCCGTCGAGGGCAGATGCGGACCCGTGCAGAGGTCGGTGAACTTCCCCTGCTTATAGATCGAGATCTCCTCGTCGGCCGGGATCTCCTGGATCCACTCCGCCTTGTACTTCTCGCCGATCGACCGGAAGAAGCGCACGGCGTCGTCACGCGACCACACCTCGCGGGTGATCGCCTCGTCGCGGTCGACGATCTCGTGCATGCGCCGCTCGATCTTCGCGAGATCCTCCGGCGTGAAGGGCTCGTCGCGGGCGAAGTCGTAGTAGAAGCCGGTCTCCGTCGCCGGGCCGAAGGTCACCTGGACGTCGGGATAGAGCTCCTTCGCCGCCTCCGCCATCACATGGGCGGCGTCGTGGCGCAGGATCTCCAGCGCCTCCGGCGAGGTGCGCGTGATGATCGCGACCTTGGCGTCATGATCGATGACGGTGGCAAGGTCCCGCGGCGCGTCGCCGAGCTTGATCGCGAGCGCGGCCTTGGCGAGGCCGGGCCCGATCGACTTCGCAAGCTCGACGCCCGAGAGCGGGCCCGCAAAGGTTCGCACCGACCCGTCCGGCAGCGTGACGGCGACGGGCGATGCGGATGCGGGCACGGCTTTGGCCTCGGGCGACATGACAGATCCAGGGACAGAAGTGGAATAGGGGGTCCGGTTTAGCCGAAGGCGAGCGTGGCGGCAACCTCCTGCACCGGCAGCTCGGCGAGGCTCGGCCGGCGGAGGATGGCGACGCGGGTCCCGCGCGGCGCCGTCAGCGCCGGATCGGAGGCGTCGGAATAGAGCACCGTGGCGGGCGCCCCCGCCGCCACCAGCAGATGCATCGGCCCGGTATCGTTGCCGATCGCCCAGAGCGCGCGGCGGCCGAGCGCCACGATCTCGGAGAGGCTGGTCTCGCCGGTGAGGTCGCGCGCCGCCGGGCAGCGCGCAATGATGGCGGCGGCGGCGGCGCGCTCGGCGGCGGCGCCGACGATGACCGGGGTGATGCCGCGGCCGACGAGATCCTGTGCCAGCGCGCCGAAGCGGTCCGCCGGCCAGCGCTTCTCCGGCCGGTGCGCGGCGCCGCCCGGCACCAGCACGACATAGCGCTCCGGCAGCTCGAAGCGGTCGATCCCGGCCACCACCCAGGAGAAGTCCGGCGCCGGCACCGTCTCGATGCCGGCAAGGCGCAGCTGATCCGCCTGGCGATCGACGGTGTGCATGCGGTCGCGGCCGGGATTGTCGTGCGGATGCGAGGCGCCGCGCGCGATCCCCGACCATTCCGGCCGCGGTCCAGGCCCCATCAACCGATAGTAGAAGCTCGAGCGGTCCGAGGTCTGCAGATCGTAGACGCGGGAAAAGTGCGCCGCGCGCAGCCGGTGGCGCAGCCGCAGCAGCCCGAGCGGATTGCGCCAACGCGGCCGCGCGTCGACCCAGATCTCGTCGAAATAGGGCGCGTCGACGAGGAAACCTTCGAACGCGTCGGTGGTGAGCAGGACGACCTCCGCATCGGCGTGATGCAATCGGATCGCCGCCGCCGGCCCCATCGCCTGCACGATGTCGCCCAGCGCGCCGAGCTTGATGACGAGAATGCGCGGCCGCGGCGTCAAGCCAGGACAGCGCCCGCCGCGGTCACGGGCGCCGGGGCCGGAAACAGGACCTCGTCGTAGACCTGCAGCGTGCGCGCTGCCATGGACACGGCATTGAAGTGGCGCCGCACATGCTCGATGGCGCCCTCGGCATGGGCGATGCGCGCCTCGGGCCCGAGCTTCATCGCCTCGCTGATCGCCTCGGCGAGCGCGCGCGCATCGCCGGGCGGCACCAGCCAGCCGGTGCGCCCCGGCACCACCGTCTCCCGCGCGCCGCCGTGGTCGGTGGCGATCACCGGCCGGCCCATCGCCTGCGCCTCGACGATGACGCGGCCGAAGCCCTCGGGCTCGGTGGAGGCGGAGACCACCACATCCGCCAGCATGAAAGCCGCCGGCATGTCGCGGCAGTCGTCCACCATCTGCACGACGGGACCGAGGCCGTGGCGCATCGCCCGCGCCTCGAGCTCGCGGCGATAGCGGAGATCGCCGCCGCCGACGAAGAGGCAGCGGATATCGGCGCGGCCCAGCATCGCGAGCGCGTCGATTACCACCGTATGGCCCTTCCAGCGGGTGAGCCGGCCCGGCAGCATCAACACGAAGGCGCCGTCCGGCAGGCGCCACTGGCGCGAGAGCGTGATCAGCCGCTCGGCGCCCACATGCTCGGGATCGAAGCGGTTGATGTCGACGCCGCGGGGAATGATGCGCAGGCGGTCCGGCCCGACACCGTAGACCTCCGCCACATGCTCGCCGACGAAGTCGGAGATCGCGATCACCCGCTCGCCCTTGGCCATGACCGAATTGTAGAGGCGCTTCAGGCGCGATTGCGCGCCATAGGCGTTATGGAAAGTGGTGACGAAGTGCCGCCGTGTGCGCCGCGCCGCCGCCAGCGCGCTCCAGGCCGGCGCGCGGCTGCGCGCGTGCACGATGTCGACGTTGAAACGCTGGATGACCTCTGAGAGCCGTCCGATATTGGCGTACATCACCCAGGGATTCTTCGAATCGACCGGCAGCGTCACGTGCCGGGCATGGGCGCGCTCCAGCTCGTGCACCATCGGCCCGCCCGCCGACACCACCACGGATTGCCAGCCGCCGCTCATCAGCGCCTGGGCGATCTCGACGGTGCCGCGCTCGACGCCGCCGCTGACCAGGCTCGGCACCACCTGCATCACCACGGGCGCCCGACTTCCCGCCTGCGTCTCGGCGATGTTAATCTCCAGAGTATCGGCCATCCCGGCAGAATGCGACGGCGACGCTCCAAATGTCCATGCCCGCGACGACTCGCGACCCCGCGGCACCGCCGCTGCTGCGGCGCGCCGACGGCGAGACGCTGGCCTATCGCCGGCGCGAGGGACGCAGCCCCGGCATCGTCTTCCTCGGCGGCTTCATGTCGGACATGACCGGCACCAAGGCGGAGGCGCTCGACCGCTTCTGCGCCGCGCGCGGGCAGGCCTTTCTGCGCTTCGACTATTTCGCCCACGGCGCCTCCACGGGCGCCTTCAAGGATGCGACCATCGGCCGCTGGCTCGAGGACGCGGTCGCCGTGCTCGACGGCCTCACCGACGGGCCGCAGGTGCTGGTGGGCTCGAGCCTCGGCGGCTGGATCATGCTGCTGCTGGCGCGGGCGCGGCCCGAGCGCGTGAAGGCGCTGGTGGGCATCGCCGCGGCGCCGGATTTCACCGAGGACCTGATGTGGGCGGAGTTCACCGACGAGCAGCGCCAGGCGATCACCCGCGACGGCTTCCTCCGCATGCCCTCGGCCTACGATCCCGAGGGCTACCTCTACACCCTCGCACTGATCGAGGAAGGCCGCCAGCATCTGCTGATGCGCGCGCCGATCGCGATCGACTGCCCCGTGCGGCTGCTGCACGGGATGCAGGACGCCGACGTGCCCTGGCGCACCAGCCTCGCCATCGCCGAGCGCCTCGCCAGCCGCGATGTCCGGGTGACGCTGGTGAAAGACGGCGATCACCGGCTCTCCACCGAGGCGGATCTGGCGCTGCTGACGGCGACGCTGGAACCGCTGCTCTGACGTGGCGCGTCAATCCGCGGACGGGGCCTCGTCCGGCGCGGCTGCCGCGAGCTGCTGATAGGCGCGGGACAGAAAGCCGACGGTGACCGCGGCCTCGAGAAACTCGACGACGAACGGCAGCGCGCCCACCACGGCGCCGCCGAGGACGGTCCTCTCGCCGAGCCTGACCTGCAGCGCGTGCAGGACGTCCGAAGCCACGATGAAAGGCAGCGAGCACAGCACCCAGCCGAGCACGAGACGCGTGCCGTTGCCGCGCCCGCGCCGCCATGCGTGCCGGAGCACCGCGCCCGCCTCGTCGACGGCGATGGCGGGCAGCGCCAGGGTGACCCGCGACGCCAGACACCACATGGCCAGGATGGCCACCGCCGGAATGATGATCGCGGCGGTACCCAAGCGAGGCCGTACTGCCGCCGCGATCGAGCCGGCGACGATGAGGGCGAGATAGGCCGACAAACCGACGATGAGACTCGTCAGAATCATATAGGTCAGGAAGCGGCACTGGCGCCGGCCGAAGCGCAGCGCGGCGAAGATTCCGCGCTCCTCGCCGAGCAGGATCAGCCGATGCCAGGCGAGCGGAAAGGCGATGAGCCCGCCGAGGAGGAAGAGCGCCATGCCGAGCGCCCCCAGCAGCCGAACCGCCAGCGGCAAATGCAGAACGAAGAGGACGTTGAAGCCGATGCTGCCGGCGAGCCAGGCGCCGGAGAGCCGCAGGAAGCGTCCGAGATTGCCGAAAGCGAAGCCATAGGCAGCCCCCAGCGTTCCCCAAACCTCGATCTTCCCCACCGCTGTATGGCGCCCCCCAACGCCGCCGGATCGTGCCCGGCATGCGAGCGCTCCGCAAGCAGCGTTCTAGAAAATTGCCGCTATGTGGAATCGCCGAGCAGCGCGCGAAGGCCGTCCCGGTAGCTGGGGTAGCGGAGCCGCACTCCGAGCGCCTCCTTCATGCGGCGGTTGGCGACGCGCTTGCTGTCGTCATAGAAGCTCCGCGCCATCGGCGAGAGCCGGGCCTCTTCCAGCGGCACCAGCGGCGGTGGCGCGACGCCGAGGAGCTCGCAGGCGAAGGCGATCACCGCCTCTGGCGGTGCCGGATCGTCGTCGCAGAGATTGTAGACGGCGCCGGGATCGGGCCGCGCCATCGAGGCGCGCATCGCCCTTACGATGTCCTCCACATGGATGCGCGAGAAGATCTGGCCGGGCTTATGGACGCGCCGCGCGGTGCCGGCGCGCACGGTATCGAGCGCGCTGCGGCCCGGGCCGTAGATGCCGGCGAGCCGGAAGACGTGTACGGGACGCCCGTGGCGACGATGCAGATCGCGCCAGCCGGCCTCGGCGGCGACGCGGCGGCGGCCGCGCTCGCCGGTGGGCGCGAGCTCCGACTCCTCGTCGACCCAGCCGCCGCCGCGATCGCCATAGACGCCGGTGGTCGAGAGATAACCCACCCATTGGAGCCGCGGGAGCGCGGCGAGATCGCGACCGTGCGCGGCGAGCACGGGATCGCCGCTCTCTTCCGGCGGCACCGAGCTCAGCAGATGCGTCGCCTCGCCCAGCAGCGTCGCGCCATCCGCCAACGGATGCTCGCGGTCGAAGCGATAGGCCTCGATACCCGAGGCGGCGAGCCGCGCACAGCCCTCCTCCGTCTGCGCCGTGCCGACGACGCGCCAGCCTTCGGCGGCGAGCGCGCGGGCCAGAAAGCTCGCGGTGTAGCCGAGACCGAAGCAAAAGAGCGCGCGGGGCGTGGAATCGCTCACTGCTCGACGGGCCCGCACCAGCCCGGCAGATAATCCGCCTCGGCGCCCTTGGCGAGCTCGAGCGCGCGCTCCAGCGCACCGTCGAAATCCCTTTCGACGGTCCGGCGCTTCAGTCGCCGGCGGAGGAAATCAGCCCAGAGAAATTCGCTGAAGGGCGTCGTGTCCTTGGCGAAGCCGCCGACGCGACGCAGCTCGCCGGCGAGCGAGCGGAAGGGATCGTCGACGAGATCTCTGACCGATCTCGGGATGTCCCGATAGCTGCGCCGCCGCCCCTCGTCGTCGAAGGGATGCATCCAGCTGTGGTTGTCGAGCACGAACCAGAAGGCGTCGCGCTCGAGGCGATCGAGCCGCGCGATGACGGTGACGAGGACGTCCTTCACCTTCTCCTCGTGCAGGGCGCGCGCCAGATGGTGATGGTCGATGACGTAGTAGCGGCCCTTGGGACCGAGGATCACCGGGATCATGTGCCTTCCGAGGAACTCCGGACCCTTGTCGCCCTTCTTGCTGCGCCACTCCTTGCGCTTGGCCTCGACCTCGCGCATGCCGACCGTGATCTGCGTCGGCCGCAGCGCGTCGATTGCCACCGGATGCAGAATGGGCTCGCGGACCACAACCATCGGGATCTCCCTCCCGCTAATCCGCCGGCGCCGGGACCGGCTCCATCTCCAGCGCCTGCGCGAGCGCGCCCTGGCGCCAGCGCGCCCAGCCCCAGAGGCCGACACAGACCAGCGCGCCGGCCGCCAGCGGCAGGCGAAGGCCGAACTGCGCCGAGAGCAGCCCCATCAGCAGCGCGTTCAGCGCCGGCCCGCCACGGAAGATCATGCCGTAGAGACCCATGACGCGGCCGCGCATCGCCGGCGCGACGGCGCTCTGCACCAGCGTCTGCGCCGCGATGCCGGTCACCACCAGCCCGGCGCCGGCGACGAAGAGGCAGGGCAGCGCGATCCAGAAGACATCGGTCGCGGTGAAGGCGACCAGCGCCACCGCGATCAGCAGCGTATGCGTCACCACCAGGCTGGTGAGCCGGCCGACCGGGCGGCGCAGCACCATCCAGAGCCCGCCCGTCATGGCGCCGAGGCCGGTCGAGGCGACAAGAGCGAAGAAGCCCTGCGGCCCGACATGGAAGACGGCGCCGGCGAAGCCCGAGAGCAGCTCGATGAAGCCGCGCGCCGCCAGCGAGCTCACCGTGAAGAGCCCCATCATCGGCCCGATGCCGGGATGGCGCATGACGTAGAGGTACCCCTCGAGGGTTTCCGCCAGCATGCGGCGCCGGCCCGCCCGCACCTGCCCCTCGCCGGCGACGCGGCCGATGCGATAGAGCGAGACCAGGAAGGCGACATAGGTGACGGCGTTCAAGGCGAAGGCGAGGGAGATGCTGCCGAGCGCGGTCACCGCCGCCGCCACCAGCGGACCGACGAAACGCGCATTGTTGAAGATGATGGAGTTGATCGCTACTGCGGAGGGTAGCGTCTCGCGGTCGACCAGGCTCGGGATCAGGGCGAGCCGCGCCGGCTGGTTCATCGCGTTGACCGCGCCCAAGGTCAGGGTGAGGCCGAACAGCGACCAGATGCCGATGAGGCTGGTGGCGGTGAGCGCCGCCAGGGCGATCGCCTGGGCCATGGCGACGAGCTGCGTCACCCGGATCACCAGCACGCGGTCGTAGCGGTCGGCGAGCGCGCCCGCCACCGGGCTCAGCAGCATGACCGGGAAGAGATCGGCGAAGGCGATGAGACCGAGCCAGGTGCCGGAATGCGTCAGCTCCCAGGTGAGCCAGCTCCCGGCCACCCGCTGCAGCCAGGTACCGACGAGGGAAATCGCATTGCCCGCCGTATAGATCCGGTAGTTGCGACTGCTGAGCGCCCTGACGACATTGCCGAAGCCGCTTGTCGTAGACGCCGTCCGCACGCCCGCCTCGCTGGAGGAGAAGAAGAGGCCAACCCAGGATGGGCCGCCGCACGCGGAAATGTTACCAGACCGTCCCGCGAGGCGGATTGAATAATGCGCGGGAGAGTGGTCCTTCATGCGGGAAAAATGGGCGCCGATGAAGGGGATGCGCTCGCCGGAGGGCGGCGTATAGTGATAATTAATCTGGCCTTCGTATATAATGCACTGCAATATCGGGGGACGGGTGGCGGCA
>DATKPX010000521.1:0-10889 GCA_035523855.1 Allostellaceae bacterium | reverse complement strand
CCTCGGCCGCTTCTACAACAGCACGCAGAACTTCGCCGGCGCCGAGGACGCCTTCCGCCGCGCCACCGAGATCGAGACCAAGGTGCTCGGACCCGACGCCGAGGGTGTCGGCTCGACGCTGATCGAGCTCGCGCTCCAGGTCAGCAACCAGGGTCGCTTCGACGAGGCCGACGCGCTCTTCCGGCGCGCTGACCCGATCGTGCAGCGCTCCGCCTCCGACCGGCTGCACGCGCGCTACATCTCCTATCTCGCGCTCGACGCGGCGAACGAGCGGAAATATCCGGAGGCGCTCGCCTTCGCCCGCCAGGCGACCGCGATCCGCCGCAAGCTCGCCGCCTCCGATACGGCGGGCCAGGTCGACGTCACCGCCGTCGACCCGCAGCAGCTCGGCGCCCGCGGCGAGCTGGTGCACAGCCTGCGCATCGAGGCCGCGATGGCGCTGCGCACCGGCGATACCGGCTCGGCGCTCGCCTCGATCTCCGAGGCGCTGGAGCTGATGTCCTCGACCACCGGCCTGCCGCTCTCCTGGCGGCCGGAGGCGCTGGCGCTGCTCTCGGAGGTGGACGCCGCCGACGGCCGCTACGCGGCGGCGAAGCGCGATCTCGACGGCGCGGTGGCGCTCAGCCAGAAGCTCTTCGGTCCGACCGCGCCGACCGCCCTCGTCCTCATCAAGCGCGGCCATTTCCAGACCGACATCGACCGCGACGCCGACGCGGTGCGCGACTTCCACGCTGCCTTCGAGATCATCGCCAAGGACGACGCGGCGCGCGCCCAGCTGGTGGCGGATTCCATCATCCCGTTCTTCACCGCCGCCAACGATCTCGGCGGCAAGGATCCGCAGCAGCGCTCAGCCCTCGCCGACGACATGTTCCGCGCCGGCCAGTCGATCGGCTCCGGCGTCGCCGACCAGACCATCGGCCGCGCCGCCGCCCGGCTCTTCACCAGCGATCCGCAGATCGCGGATCTCATCCGCCAGACCCAGGAGGCGGAGCGCGAGCGCGACACCGCGCGGCTCGAGCTCGCCAACGAGCAGTCGAAGCCCGACGCCGAGCGCGGCAGCGTCAAGGAGGCGGCGCTCGCCAAGACGGTGCAGGACCAGACCGCCCAGGCCGACGCCCTGCAGAAGAAGCTGCTCACCGCCTTCCCGGCCTACGCCAACCTCGCCCAGCCGGGCCCCGTCGGCCTCGCCGAGCTGCAGCAGCGGATCGCCGGCAACGAAGCCTTCCTCGCCATCGTCGTCGGCCACGAGGCCTCCTACGCGATGCTGGTGCGGCACGACAATTTCGCCGTGCACCGCGTCGAGGTGACCGAGTCCTCGCTCACCGACACCGTGACCAGCCTGCGCCAGGCGGTGAGCCCGCGCCTCGGCACGCTGCCCGACTTCGATCTGCAGGCCTCTTACGATCTCTATCGCAAGCTGCTGGCGCCCTTCGACGACCGGCTCGCCGGCGTCACCCATCTCATCGTGGCGCCGAGCGGCGCGCTCGCCAGCCTGCCCTTCGCGCTGCTGGTGACGGCACCGCCACCCGGCGCTCACGCCTATACCAGCGCCCACTGGCTGATCGAGCGCATGGCGGTGAGCGAGGTGCCCTCGCCGCGCAGCTTCGTCAACCTGCGCGAGGCGCGCGCCCATGCGAAGCCGGCGCCGCATCCCTTCCTCGGCGTCGGCAACCCGACCTTCACCGGCCGCGAGGCGGCGCCCGGGCCGAACGGCTCCGCGCTGGACGCGCTGGCGGGCGCCTGCCGCACCGCCGGGCCGGTCTCCCCCGAGCTCATCCGCGCGCTGGCGCCGCTGCCGGAAAGCGCCGACGAGGTGCGCCGGGTGGGTGCCCGCCTCGGCGCCGACAGCAATGCGATCCTGCTGGGACCGGCCGCCACCGAGGCCAACCTGCGCCGGCAGGCGCTCGGCGATTACAACGTCCTCTATTTCGCGACCCACGGGCTGCTGCCCGGCGAGCTCCGCTGCGAGTCCGAGCCCGGCCTCGCCCTCTCGCCGCCGGACGGTCCCAGCACCAGCGGCAATGACGGGCTCCTCGACGCAAGCGAGGTGGCGGGGCTCTCGCTCAATGCCGATCTCGTCGTGCTCTCCGCCTGCAACACGGCGGCGGGCGGCGGCCGCTTCGGCGGCGACGCGCTCTCCGGCCTCGCCGAGGCCTTCTTCTACGCCGGCGCCCGCACCCTGGTGGCGAGCCATTGGCAGGTGCCGTCGCTCGCCACCGTGCAGCTGATGACGGGCATGTTCGACCGCGCCGGACCGCGGCTCCAGGCCGGCATCGCGGAATCGCTGCGGCAGTCGCAGCTCGCCCTTGCCAGGGAGCCCGCGACGGCGCATCCCTTCTATTGGGCAGCCTTCACCGTGATCGGTGACGGCGGGGCGCCTCCGGGCAGCCTGAGCGCGCAGGCGCTCAATCAGGGCACAGTGGCGAAGGCAGCGAACGCGGAAACGAGGTAACGACCATGCTCCGTTCCATAGCCGCCACGGCGCTGGCCGCGGCGCTGGTTTTCTCCGCCGCGCCGGCGCGCGCGGCGGATATCGTGGTGGTCGAGGTGCGCGGTCCGGCGCTGCAACCGGGACAGGTGCTGGACGACAGCCAGAACCTGGTCCTGCAGCAGGGCGAGGAGGTGACCCTGGTGGCCGCCAATGGCAGCATCATCAAGCTGAAGGGCCCCTATGACGCGCCGCCCGCATCGGCGGCCAGCGGCACCGGCGTCGACGTCTCGAACGCCCTCGCGGCGCTCTCCGGCGGCTCCCAGCGGACCGCCCTCGGCGTGGTCCGCTCCAAGAACGAGGACGTGACGCTCCCCAACCCCTGGGTCGTCGACGTCGCCCACTCCGGCAAAGTCTGCGTGCGCCCCGGCACGCCGGTGGTGTTCTGGCGCCCGCAGGCAGCCGCGGCGGCAAAGCTCCGCATCGTGCCGGCGGACCGCAGCTGGCGCGCCGAGGCGGAATGGCCGGCGGGCGCCAGCCAGCTCACCGCGCCGGGCAATTTCCCGATCGGCGACCGTCAGACCTATCTGGTGGATGCCGGCGGCAGCAGCGCCACCATCACCCTCGTGCAGGTGCCGGCGTCCCTCAGCAACGACCGCATGCGCGCCGCCTGGATGCTGGAGAAGAACTGCCTCTCGCAGACCAAGGCGCTTATCCTGACGATGCAGTGAGGGTGTCTGGGGCTCACCCCCCAGTCTCCAGCGTCATCGGAAAGATCTCCTCGACTGGCCGCTTCGCGTAGTCGAGGGAGGGCGCGTTCTCCAGCGCCTGGCGCTGCCCGCGGTTCATCGCCTCGGTCACCGCCGGCAAGTCGATCGTCAGCACGCGCCCCTTCTCCACCACCGCCTTGCCGTCGACGAAGACGTCGGTGATCGGCCGCTCGAGCCCGCTGAAGACCAGGCTCTTCAGGGGATCGCGCAGCGGCTGCATGGTGGGATGGCGGAGATCGACCAGCGACAGATCGGCCTTGCAGCCGGCCGCGAGGCGGCCGATGTCGTCGCGCTTCAGCGCCTTGGCGCCGCCCACTGTCGCCGCGTGGAACACCTCGGCGAGGCTGGTCGCCTCGACGTTGCCGGCGCTCACCTTGCAGAGCACCGCCGCCCAGCGCATCTCGTCGATGAAATTGTGCGGGAAGGTGTCGGTGCCGAGGCCGATGTTGATGCCGCGCCGGCGGTACTTGCCAAAATTCTGCAGCAGGATGCCGCGCCGGCCGAAGATCGCCGGGCAATGGGCGACCGAGGTGCCGGAGCTGGCGAGGCGCTCGATGTCGCCCTCATAGGGCCAGCGGATCTGGCTGTGCTCGTCGATGAAGATGCCGTGGCCGATGATGGCGCCGTCATAGAGGAAGCCGATGTCGGCGAGCCACTCGATCGGCGTCTTGCCGTGTCGCGTCGTCATCTCGCGGAACTCGACTACGCTCTGGGCGGCGTGCAGCTGGATCGGCGCGTTCCTTTGCTTCGCCGCCGCGACGGCCGCCTGCAGCAGCTCCGCCGAGCAGGTGTCGACCTGCGCCGGCGCCACCATGCCGAAGAGCCGGCCGCTGTTGTGGGTGTTGGCGCCGTCCACCAGCTCGAGCGCCGCCGCCATCGCCTCGCGACCCATGCCCTCGTCCCAGTCGTAGCGGACGGAATGCCCGTCCGGCGTCGACCAGCGGGCGGAGCGGAAGCTGGGCGCGAGGCAGGCGCGGATGCCGGTGCCGGCGAGATCCTGCATCCAGTGCGGCCGCGGCAGCGAATAGTCGGTGAAGGTGGTGACGCCGCTCCGCAGCAGCTCGGCGACCGCGAAGAGCGCGCCCGCCCGCGCCGCTTCCGGCGGCGGCCGCACCAGCAGCATGAACTCGTAGAGCGAGCTCATGCCGAGCTTCGTCGATCCCCGCTCCTCCATCAGCCCCTTGTTGAAGGGCTCCGAGGCGGGATGGCAGTGGATGTTGACGAGGCCCGGCATCACCATTCGGCTGCGTCCGTCGATCTCGCGCTCGGCGGCTCCCCGGTAGCCCTTCCCCACGAAGACGATGCGGTCGCCCTCGAAGGCGAGGTCGGCGTCGCGTAGGTATTCGTGCCGCCCCGTGGCCGCGTTCCAGGCGATCAGCCACTCCGCGTTCCGCACCACCGTCGCCGCCATCCGCCCGCTCCCGTTTCCCGGTTCGACGCCCGCCTGCCGTCAAGTATTGGTTAAGCCTTCATCTACGACAATCGCCTTTCAATCGGCCCCTCTGTCCCGCGTCCCGGAGCGCTCGCCCATGTCCACCGCCCTCAAGGCCCAGCCTCCCGCCCCGCCCGAGGAGACCGCCTCGATCGAGGTGGCGAAGCCCGCGCACTCGCTGTCGCTCGCGAGCACGCTGCTGCAGATCGCCGCCGACACCGGCACGCCCTATTTCCAGCTGATCCGCGAATTCGCCGGCCTCGCCTTCGGTCCGGGCAAGCTCTCCTTCGAGGAATATGTCGCGCTCCGCCTGTTCGACCCCAAGATGTACGAGGGCGCCGACAAGAAGGCCTTCGTCGGCCTCGCCGCGTCGCGCTGGATCTGGCTGCAGGCCAACCACCGGATCGAGTATTTCGGCCTGCTCGACAACAAGATCGCCGCCGATGCGCTGTTCGCCGCCTATGGCTTCTCGACGATTCCGACGCTGGCGATATTCTCGGAGCAGCTCGGCCGGCCGGCCACTGCCCTGCTGCACAGCGCCGAGGAGCTCAGCGCCTTCCTGACCCGCGGCGAGATCTACCCGCTGTTCGGCAAGCCGATCGACGGCCGCCAGAGCCTGGGCTCCGCGAGCCTCGATCGCTACGACGCCGGCCGCCGCTGCCTCGTCACCGCCGGCGGCCGCGAGATTCCGCTCGATGCCTTCATCACCGATCTCCGCCAGCACTACGCGGGCGGCTACCTGTTCCAGAAGCGCGTCAGCCCGCATGCGGCGGTACGCGCGATCTGCGGCGACCGCCTGGCGACGGTGCGGCTCCTCACCATCTGGGTCGAGGGCGAGCCCCGGCTGCTGCGCGCGTGCTGGAAGATCCCCGGCGGCAGCAACGCCGCCGACAATTTCTGGCGCCCGGGCAATCTGCTGGCCCAGGTCGACGTGGAGACCGGCCGCATCGGCCGTGCGATGCGCGGCACCGGCATGAAGCTCGAGGAGCTGACGCATCATCCCGATACCGGCGCGGCGCTGGTCGGCAGCGAGGTGCCGAGCTGGCGCGCGGTCGCCGAGACCGCCCTCGAGGGGGCGCGGCTCCTGAAGCACGTGGCGCTCATCGGCTGGGACATCGCGCCGGTGGACGGTGGCGCGATGCTGGTCGAGCTCAACCAGACGCCGGATTTCCTGCTGCCGCAGCTGGCCGACCGGCGCGGCATTCTCGACACCGCCTTCAGCGCCTTTCTCGCCGAGCGCAAGCGCGACGCCGCCGCCTGGAAGCGTGAGAAGAAACAGTCGGTGCGGCAGGATTCACGCCCGACCTATCACCTGGGGCTCGACGAGAACCCGCCCAACTGAGTTCAGGCGGCGCAGCTCTTCTCGCTCGCCGCTCCCAGCCGCAACACCGCCTCGACCAGCGCGTCGATGTCGCGCGCCTCGGTGCGGTGATTGACGATCGCCGCGCGGATCGCGAGCTTGCCGTCGATGGTGGTGCCGGAAGGCGCCGCGATGCCGGATTCCTGCAGATCGACGATGATCTTCGCGTTGACGCGGTCCGCCGCCGCGCTGCGGTAGCGGAAGCACGCGATGTTGAGCTGCACCGGCGCCAGCAGCTCGAGCGCCGGCGTCGCCCTGATGCGGCTCTCCAGATAGCGCGCGAGCGCACAGGTATGCGAGATCACCGCGCCAATGCGCTCGGTGCCGTATACCCTCAGCGTGAACCAGGTCTTGAGGGCGCGGAAGCCGCGCGAGAGATCGGGGCCGAAATCGCAGGGCCAGGGCGAGCCCGCCGCGAGGCCGCGGCTCTCGCGCCGGAGATAGGCCGCCGGCGAGGCGAAGGTGCCGCGATGCTTGGCGCCGTCGCGCACCAGGATGAAGCCGGCGTCATAGGGCACCTGGCCCCATTTGTGAAAATCGAAGGCGACGGAATCCGCGCGCTCGATGCCCATGAGGCGCGGCGCCAGGTCGGGGGCGAGGATGGCGAGGGCGCCGAAGGCGCCGTCCACGTGGAACCACAGCTGCTCGCGCCGGGCGAGATCGGCGAGCGCCGCGAGATCGTCGATGCCACCGATGTTCACGGTGCCGGCGGTGCCGACCAGCAGGAACGGCGTCAGCCCCTGCGCGCGGTCGGCGGCGATCGCCGCCGCCACCGCATCGACGTCGATCCGGTCGCGATCGTCGGTGGCGATGACGCGGAGCGCCTCGCTGCCGAGGCCCGAGATCTCCATCGCCTGGGTGATGCAGCCATGAGCGGCTGCCGATGTATAGGCGACAAGCCGCTTGCCGGCGGCGACGCCCTTGCGGCGAACGCCGGCCCCCAAACTCGAGGTGCGCGCGATCAGCACGCCCAGCAGGTTCGCCATCGAGGTGCCGGTGACGAAGAGGCCGCTGGCGCCCTCGGGAAATCCAAAGATGCGGCGCATCCATTCGGTGATCTGCCGCTCGACCTCGATCGGCGCGTGGTCGCGGCCGCCGAGATTGGCGTTGAGGCCGGCGGCCAGCATTTCCGCCAGGATGCCGACGGGATTGCCGCCACCATGCACCCAGCCCATGAAGCCGGGATGCACGTTGCCGGTGGCGTAAGGGAGGATGTGGCGCATGAAATCGCCATGCACCTCGGCGAGCGACGCTGGAGCGCTCGGCACCTCGGCGCGGAAACGCGCGCGCACCTCGTCGGGGATCGGCTGCCAGACCGGCCGCTCGCGGATCGTCTCGACGTAGTCGAGAATGTCATCAAGCATCCGGTGTCCATCCGCGCGGAAGCTCGCCCAATCGGGAGGGTCGAGGGTGACGGGTGGCTGCGCCGGCGGGGTTTTCGCCATGGGGAAAGAGGGTCGCATCGCCTGGTTAACACAAGCTTGCGGTGCCAGCTTCAGGCCTGGGAGCCGCGGCGAATGCCTGTTTTCTGAACCGTGCCGTTGACGAGGCCGGGAGCGGCGCGCGAAGCTAGCCGGCCAAGCTGGGAGGGCAGTCCATGGCACCTGACGCTTCCGCCGCGGCATCCGCCGCCCCGGGCGATGCGCCGGCAATTGATCCATCCGCCGGCATCGCCTTCTGCGACGGCAAGTTCGTGCCGATCGCGGACGCCAAGATCTCGGTCCTCGATTTTGGATTCACGCGCTCCGACGTCACCTATGACGTCGTCCATGTCTGGAACGGCAGGTTCTTCCGCCTGGAGGCGCATCTCGACCGCTTTTTCGCCTCGATGCAGGCGCTGCGGCTCACGCCGGGACAGAGCCGCGACGAGATGCGCCGGACCCTGATCGAATGCGTGCGGCGGACCAGCCTCAGGAACGCCTATGTCGGCATGGTCTGCACCCGCGGCCGGCCGCCGGCCGGCAGCCGCGACATGCGGCTCTGCGCCAACCAGTTCATCGCCTATGCGATCCCCTTCATCTGGATCGCCGATCCGGAGAAGCAGCGGAAAGGGCTGCACGCCATCGTCAGCTCCTACACCCGCATCCCGCCGCAATCGATCGATCCCCGCATCAAGAATTACCACTGGCTCGACATGGTCAGGAGCCAGTGGGAGGCCTATGACCGCGGCGCCGAGGTGGCGCTGCTGCTCGACCTCGAGGGCAACGTGACGGAGGGACCGGGCTTCAACGTCTTCGTGGTGGAGAACGGCGAGATCGCGACGCCTGACCTTGGCACGCTCGAGGGCATCACCCGGAAGACGGTGCTCGATCTCTGCGCCGAGCTCGGCCTGCCGGCGAAGGCGCGCAAGATACCCTTGAGCGAACTGATGGAGGCGGATGAGGTGTTCCTCTCCTCCACCGCCGGCGGTATCCTGCCGGTGACGCGACTGGATAACCGCATCCTCGGCAACGGCGCGCCGGGTGCGACGACCATGCGGCTGCGCGATGCCTATTGGGACAAGCATGACGCCGGTTGGGAGGCAACCCCCGTGCAGTACGAGTGATCGCCGATCTGCTCGTCGCCGGATTTCAACCCGATCGGTCGGAGGGGCTTGAGCAATGAGACTGGTTTCGAAGGAAAGCGGCGCGCCGCAGGAAGTGAGCGCGGAGCGCCAGGCGCGCGTCGATCTCGCCGCCGCGCACCGCCTCGCCGTGATGCACGGCTTTCACGAGGGCATCTGCAATCACCTGACGCTGACCTTGCCCGGCAGCACCGATCGCTTCCTGCTGATCCCCTATGGGCTGCACTGGTCCGAGGTGACCGCGAGCGACTTCATGGAAGTGACCTATGACGGCCGCATCATCAAAGGAAACGGCGTCGCCGAGGCGACCGCCTTCTGCATCCACGCGCCGATCCACAAGCTGCGCCCGGAAGCCGCCTGCGTGCTGCACACCCACATGCCCTATGCGAGCGCCTTCGCCCGCCTCGAGGACATGACGCTGGAGATGATCGGGCAGACCGAGGTCGGGCTCTACGATCTCCTCGCCTACGACAGCGACTATACCGGCATCGCCTTCGACCCCGGCGAGGGCGAACGGCTGGCCGGCGTGCTTGGCGGCAAGTCCGTCATGTTCATGGCCAATCACGGCGTGCTGGTCACCGGCGAGAGCGTGGCGCAGGCCTATGACCGGCTCTATTACCTCGAGCGCGCCTGCCAGACCCAGCTCTACGCGATGTGGACCGGCCGCAAGCTGCGGCAGATCCCGCAGGAGCAGCTGCAGCGCACCGTCGAGCAGTTCCGCAATATT
This sequence comes from Allostellaceae bacterium, assembly GCA_035523855.1. Classification (GTDB taxonomy): domain Bacteria; phylum Pseudomonadota; class Alphaproteobacteria; order ATCC43930; family CGMCC-115725; genus DASZHJ01. The sequence goes on along the minus strand of DATKPX010000521.1, from coordinate 1,609 downwards.
CCCCATCAGGCGGGCGTGCCGCCCTGGGAGACGCATTTCGCGGCGTTGAAGCGCATTCTCGATCGCAAGGAGCCCGACTACGCCGCCTGAGCACCGTTCGTCGACCGAGAAGCCGCCAGGAACCACCCTGGCGGCCCGGTATTAAGGGGGAATTTACAGCCGCCGAGGTGATGAGCCCCGGCACCGCGACATCTGGGGACAACGGATTTTCCAAATCGCCGGAGCGCGACCGCGGCAATCCCGACCCCGCATCGCTGCGCGGCGGGCCACTGGTCCGCGGCGGCGCCGACGGAGATCGACCTCCTCATGCGCGCATGAGGAATTCGAGAGAAAGCCGGCACGGGAGGGCTGGCGAAATTGCTGTTCGTGACATAGAAACGCGCTCTGCGCGTTCAGGCATCAAAACAGAGGGAGGAAACTGATGCGATCTGTTATCAAGCTCACTACCTGCGGCGCGGTCATGGCGGCCGTGCTTGGCTTCGCCGGCGCCAGCTCGGCGCAGGAGGTCAAGAGTCCGACGCTCGACGCGGTGAAGAAGCGCGGCGAGCTCGTCTGCGGCATCGATACCGGCATTCCCGGCTACGCCTACCAGGATACCGCCGGCAAGTGGCAAGGCCTCGACGTCGCGCTCTGCCGCGCCGTCGCGGCGGCGGTGCTCGGCAATCCCGAGAAGGTGAAGTACATCGGCACCACCTCGAAGGTGCGCTTCTCGGTGCTGCAATCCGGCGAGATCGACCTGCTGGTGCGTGATTCCGAGCTGACGCTCACCCGCGATTCCCAGCTGGGACTCATGGAGGTGACGCCGAACTTCTACACCGGCCAGACCATCATGGTGCGCAAGAGCCTCAACGTCGGCCACGTGAAGGATCTGAACGGCGCCACCATCTGCATGCTGACCGGCACCACGCTCGAGACCAACATCGCCGACTACAACCGCGCCAACAACATCAAGATCGGCACGCTGCTGTTCGACCGTCCCGAGGAGGCGTTCGCCGCCGCCGAATCCGGCCGCTGCGACGGCTACACCGATGACGGCGGCAGCGTCGCCGCGGCGCGCTCGACGATGAAGAAGCCGGACGACTGGGTGTTCCTGCCGGAGACCCTGTCGCGCCAGCCGCTCGGCCCGCACACCCGCCAGGGCGACGACCGCTGGACCAACATCGTGAAGTGGACTCATTTCGCGATGCTGGAAGCCGAGGAGCTCGGCATCACCAAGGCGAACGTCGACGAGATCAAGAAGAGCTCGACCGATCCCCAGGTGAAGAAGTTTCTGGGGCTCGAGGGCGATCTCGGCAAGGCGCTCGGCCTCGACAACGACTTCGCCTACAAGATCGTGAAGGCCGAGGGCAATTACGGCGAGGTCTACGAGGCGACGTTCGGCTCCAAAGGGGGGCTGGGCCTGCCGCGCGGGCTCAACAACCTCTACTCGAAGGGCGGGTTGATGTATCCGTACTCCTGGTACTGATCGCCATCTCCGTCGAGTAGGACGATATGGTCAGGCGACCGTCACCGCGTGCCTATGCAGGACAGTGGGTCCTGCTGCTGGGCGTGCTGGCGGTCGCTTGGCTCATCACCTCCGACGCCGCCGACAATCTGGCGCGGCGGAACA
>DATKPX010000520.1:0-2161 GCA_035523855.1 Allostellaceae bacterium | reverse complement strand
GCGCGCCGGCGGCGGCCGGCGTAGGGTTTTTGGCAACGCATCCGTCAACGGAGCAGCCGTCATGACCAGCAGATCATGGTCCGAGCTCAATCGCCGGGAGTTTCTGGGGCTTGCGGCCGTCACCCTGGCGGCGGGGGCGGTCGCATCGTCGCCCTTCGCCGCCTTCGCCCAGGCCGCCGGCGTGGCCGGCCTCAAGATCGGCACCATCGGCGCTGGCCGCGAGGGCGGCGCGCTCGGCACGCTCTTCGCCAAGGCCGGCCATCCCGTGATGTTCTCCTCGCGCCATCCCGAGGACCTCAAGGACCTCGTCAGCAATGCCGGCGCCACCGCCAAGGCCGGCACCGTCGAGCAGGCGGTGGCCTTCGGCGACGTGATCGTGATCGCGGTGCCCTTCACGGCCATGGAGCAGATCGGCAAGGACTACGGCAAGGCGCTCGCCGCCAAGCAGCTCGTCTTCGACGTCTCCAATCCCATTCCGGGACGGGACGGGCAGGAGTTCGTGAAGAAGATCAATGACGACGGCGGCGCCGGCCTTGCGACATCGAGAATTCTGCCCGGCGCCCCCATCGTGCGCGCCTTCAACGCGATCGGCTCCGGACGGCTGACCGCGAATGCGCACCGGTCGGGCGATCCCCTCGCGATCCCGATCGCCGGCGAGAATCAGAAGGCGATCGCGTTGGCGAGCGACCTCATCAAGGAGCTCGGCTTCGAGCCGGTGCTGGTCGGCGGCTACGCCATGGGCAAGTACCTGGTGCCGGGCACGCCGCTCGCCGGCGAGCACACCGCCGCCGAGGTGCGCCAGATCGCCGCCACGCTGAAGTGAGCGACGGGGCGGTCGCGTTTGACTGAGTCTTCGAGAGCCGGCGCCCAGCCTCGCGCGATGGGGCCGGTCTATCGGCTGCTGCATCGCGTGGTGGCGCTCGAGCCGGAGGAGGTGCCAGCCGTCTTTTGGTGCTGGCTCTACATCTTCGCGGTGCTCTCCTCCTACTACATCATGCGGCCGATCCGCGACGAGATGGGCGTCGCCGGCGGCGTGCGCAATCTGCAATGGCTGTTCACCGGCACGCTGGTGGGCATGCTGCTGCTGAACCTGCCCTTCGCCTACCTGGTCAAGAAGCTGCCGCGCAGCCGGTTCATCCCACTCACCTACCGGTTCTTCGCCCTCAACATCCTGCTGTTCGCGGCGGCGCTCCATCTCGCGAGCCCCGAGCAGACCGTGTGGGTCGGCCGCATCTTCTTCATCTGGGCCTCGGTCTACAACCTCTTCGTCGTCTCCGTCTTCTGGCAGCTCAACGTCGATCTCTTCACGCCGGAGCAGGGAAAGCGGCTCTTCGGCTTCATCGCCGCCGGCGCCTCGATCGGCGCCATCGTGGGATCCTCGATCACCGCCGGTCTCGCGCGCTTCGTGTCGCCGACGCTGCTGCTGATCGGCGCCGCCTTGCTGCTGGAAGTGGCGGTCTTCGCGGTCGGGCGCCTGGCGCGCCTCTCGCCGAGCCTGCACCACCAGCCGGCGGAGAGCCGCGAGGGGGAGCGGCCGGTCGGCGGCAGCATCATCGCCGGCATCACCCATGCCTTCCGCTCGCTCTACATGCTGAACGTCAGCGCCTTCCTGCTGCTGTTCGCGATCACCTCCACCTTCCTCTATTTCCAGCAGGCGGCGATCGTCAGCCACAGCTTCGCCGACCGCGGCGCGCAGACCGCCTTCTTCGCCAGCATCGACCTCGCCGTCAACGTGCTGACGCTGGCGATCCAGCTGTTCTTCACCGGCCGCATCGTCGTGCTGCTGGGGATCGCGGTGGTGCTGGCGCTGCTGCCGGCCTTCACCATGGTGGGGTTCGGCGCCCTGGCGCTGGCGCCGGGCCTCGGCACTCTCGCGGTCTTCCAGGTGCTGCGCCGCGCCGGCGACTACGCGATCGCGCGGCCGACCCGCGAGGTGCTCTTCACCGTCGTGCCGCGCGAGGACCGCTACAAGACCAAGAGCTTCATCGATACTTTCGTCTACCGATTCGGCGATCAGGTCGGCGCCTGGTCGGTCGCTCTGCTGAGCGGCCCCGGCTATGGCGCGACCATCGTGGCGATCGCCGTGGCCGGCGTCTGGCTCGTCAACGGCCTCTGGCTCGGCCGCCGCCAGCAGGTGCTGGAAACCGCCGACGAGCGCGCC
>DATKPX010000519.1:0-6192 GCA_035523855.1 Allostellaceae bacterium | reverse complement strand
ATGCCGGGCTTGCGCGGCACGCCGGCGGTGACGATGACCACGTCCGCCCCGGCGATCGCGGCATAGTCGTTGGCGCCGGTGAGGACGGCATCGAAGCCCTCCACCGGCGAGGCCTGGACGAGATCGAGCGCCTTGCCCTGGGGCACGCCGTCGACGACGTCGAACAGCACGACGTCGCCGAGCTCCTTGAGGCCGCTCAAGAGGGCGAGCGTGCCGCCGATCTGACCAGCGCCCACCAGCGCGATCTTGTTGCGTGCCATGCGCGAATTCCTTTTGCGGGGTCGGGAAAGGCGGCCGCGTCTTAGCGCGATTTCCGCGCCGGGGCAAGGGCGGGGCGGCAACCGGGCCGCGGGCGTTCGCTTTACGTTCCGAGCTCAGTCCCGGCGTGCGGCGATGTAGTCGTCGCTCTGCATCTCCATCAGGCGCGAGACCGTGCGCTCGAACTCGAAGACGCCGTCGCCCCGGGTGAAGAGCTCCCGCGGCGGCACCGCCGCCGAGGCGATGAGATTGCCGTGCGCCTCGTAGAGCGTGTCGATGAAGATGTTGAAGCGCTTCGCCTGGTCGCGCTGCTGCGGCCCCATCCGGGGGATCGCCTCGACGATGATGGTGTGGAACTGGCGGGCGATCGCCAGGTAGTCGGCCGGCCCCAGCGGCTGCGCGCAAAGCTCCTCGAAAGTGAACCAGGCCACTTCCTTGGCGGCGCGCGGCACGATGACGAAGCGCCCCTGCACCAGCAGCGTCTCGCTGCGCGCGGAGGCGTTGTCGGTGAGATCGGCGAAGGCGCGCTCGAGGGCGCGATAGGCCATGTCGTCCGCCGGCGTGAAATAGACCTGGCGGCCCTCGAGCCGCGCCAGGCGGTAGTCGCGGATGGCGTCGAGCTCGAGGATGTCGAGCTTCTCCTTCAGCATGGCGATGAAGGGCAGGAAGCGGTCGCGCTGCAGCCCATCCTTGTAGAGATCGTCGGGCGCGCGGTTCGAGGTCGCCACCACCACCACGCCCTCGGCGAAGAGCGCCTCGAAGAGGCGCCCCAGGATCATCGCGTCGGCGATGTCGGTGACGTGGAACTCGTCGAAGCAGAGCAGCGTCGCCTCGGCGGCGATCGCCTTGGCGACGGCGGGGATGGGATCGCCCTTCGAGCGCCGGCGCGCGTGGATGCGGTCATGCACTTCCAGCATGAAGGCGTAGAAATGCACCCGCCGCTTCTTCGCCACCGGCGCGGTCTCGAAGAACATGTCCATCAGCATCGACTTGCCGCGGCCGACGGCGCCGAAGATGTAGAGGCCCATGGGCGGCGACGGCTCCGCCGGCGCGAGACCGAGCCGCGCCCGCCAGCCCTGGGGGCCGTTGTTCGGCTTGTAGTTGAGGAGCGCGCGCCACAGGCTCTGCAGCTTCTCCGCCGCCAGCTCCTGCGCCGGATCGTGCTGCAGCTGCTGTGCCGCGCGCCGGGCGCGGTAGAGCGCGAGCGGTCCGTCGGCGGAGTCCTTCATCGGCAGGGGAGAAGGTGCGGTGGAAGGCGGGGACGTCATCGGGGCGCCAGTCATAGCCAAATTCGGCGGCTGGCGCAAAATAACCGAGAGGGGAGAATAAAGAGTGAACTACCGCCCGCCCGCCACCCTGAGCACCGCGCCCGTCACATAGCTCGCCGCATCCGAGAGCAGGAAGAGGATCGTCTCGGCGATCTCCTCGGCGCTGGCGGCGCGGCCCATGGGGATGCCGGGCAGCAGCTTGCCGAGGCGGTCGGTGATGCCGGAGCTCTCGTGCAGCTCGGTCTCGACGAAGCCCGGCGCCACCGCGTTGACGCGGATGCCCTCCTTCGCCACCTCCTTCGAGAGGCCGAGGGTCAGCGTATCCAGCGCCGCCTTGGCGGCCGCATACCAGATCCACTCGCCGGGGCTGCCCAGCGTCGCGGCGCCGGAGGAGACGTTGACGATGGCGCCGCCCTTGCCGCCATGAGCGGTCGACATCCGCTTGACCGCCTCGCGGGCGCAGAGGAAGGCGCCGAGGATGTCGAGGTCGAACACCGCCTTGAGGGTCGCCGTCTCCACCGCGTCGAGGCGGCTGGCGCGGCCGGTGATGCCGGCATTGTTGACGAGGCCTGCAATGGGACCGAGACGCTTCTCCGCCTCGGCGAAGAGCCGCGCCACCTCCGCCTCCTGGGCGACGTCGGCCTGGATCGCCGCCGCGCGGCCGCCGGCGCGCTCGACCTCCGCCGCCACCGCCGCGGCGCTCGCGGCATCGCGGGCGTAGTTCACCGCCACGTCGAAGCCGCGCGCCGCCGCGAGCCGCGCCGTCGCCGCGCCGATGCCGCGGCCGGCGCCGGTGATCAGGAGGACAGGTCTCATTCCGCCGCGGGACGCCGCTCCCGCGCATAGGCGGTGAGGCAATCATCCGGCAGCATCGCGATCGGCGTGAAGTCGCGGTTGGCGATGTAGGTCGGCCGCTTGAAGCGCCGGATCGCGTTGTCGCAGCGGTTGAGCGAGAGATAGACGATCCAGCGCGACCACGGCGTCAGGTTGGAGCCGGAGGCATGCACGAGGTTGCCGTGGAAGAGCAGCATGGAGCCCGCGGCTCCCTTGGGCGCGACGATGCCGCCCTCCGCCACCAGCCGCGTGATGGTCTCGTGGTCGATGGTCCAGAGCGGATAGCTCGTCGTGGTGACGTCGTGGCCCGCCCTGAGCTTGCCGAGGCGGTGGCTTTTCGGGATGAACATGAGCGGCCCGTTGAACTCGTTCGCCTCGGCGAGGAAGAGCGCGATGTTCATCGCCCGCGGCTGCGGCATGTCGTCGTCCGCCGCCCAGGTGCCGTAATCCTGGTGCCACTGCCAGACCGCGCCGTCGAAGGCCGCCTTGGCGTTCACCTTGAACTGATGCATGTAGAGCTCATCGGAGCCGAGGAGCTGCGCGCCGGGCTCGACCAGGCGTGGATGGCGCGCCAGGCGCTCGAAGACCGGGTTCCAGGTCTGCACGTGGAAGGCGGTGCGCGGCGCCTCGGAGCCCTTCTCGCGCACCACCTCGGGCCGCTGCTGCGCGAAGATCGCCGGCAGCTCGCCGTTGAGGAGCGCGATCTCCTCGGCGTCGAAGACATCGGGGAGAAAGAGATAGCCCTGCTCCTCGAACTCCGCGAGCTGCGCCGGGTTGAGCTTCATGGCGGTCTCCCTAGGATCACTACCGTCTTTGGGTAGACTATGGCCGAGACCGCCCGCCCCCGCCAAGGGGTGACCGCAACAACAGGAGAATCCAGCCATGAACGAGGACACCTTCAACATGGAAGTGCGCAAGTTCCTCAAGGTGGTGGGCGTCACCTCGCAGCGCGAGATCGAGACCGCGGTGCGCGGCGCCATCGCCGCCGGCAAGCACAAGGGCAGCGGCACGCTCAAGGCCAGGATGACGCTGAGCCTGCCGGAGCTCGGCCTCGAGCGCGAGATCGACAGCGAGATCGCGCTGGGCTGAGCCTGCCGCCTGTTACAGCGGTAGCCCGATGCGGCTCGGCTGAAATGAGGCAGTAGCGGCGCGTCCTCATCCTGCTCCGCCCAAGCAAATGAGGAGACGAGCCATGACCCTCGGCTGGCAGACGGTCGATCGACGGCAGGATCGGGAGCGCTTCACCGGCTACCTGGAGAAGGTGAGCGAGCACGGCCGCGTGCGCGAGCGGAGCGAGGCGCGGCTCGCCGCCACCGGCATCGCCCGCGGCGGGAGCGTGCTGGATCTCGGCTGCGGCATCGGCAGCAACACGCTGATGCTGGCGGAATATGTGGGGCCGTCGGGCGAGGTGCAGGCGGTCGATCGGAGCCGCACCATGCTCGAGATCGCCGAGCGCCGGGCGAGGGACCGCGCGCTCGCGATCGCCTGCCACGAGGCCGACGCCGCCGCCCTGCCCTTCGCCGACGGCAGCTTCGACCTCGTCTGGGTGGAGCGCGTGCTGCTGCACGTGACCTCGCCGCTGGCGGTGATGCGCGAGGCGCGCCGGGTGCTGAAGCCCGGCGGCCAGCTCGTCGCGAGCGAGCCCGACAACGCCAGCGTCCGCTTTCACGACGGCCGCGACGCGGCGCTGGCGCGATTCTTGGAACGGCGCTGGATCGAGGGCATCCCCAACCCGAGGATGGGGCGCCAGCTGGAGAAGCTCGCCCGCGAGGCCGGCTTTGCCGAGATCCGCGTCGAGGCCGAGAGCGTGCTGGTGCGGGATTTCGACCTCGCGAGCGCGCTCTTCCGCTGGTGCGACAATCTCCAGTCCCTTGCCGGGGAGGGCCGCATCACCAGCGTGCGTGCCGATGCCTGGCTCAGGACAATGGAAGCCGAAGGAAGCCGCGAGGCGGTGATCGCCGCCGGATCTCTGTTCGATCTCTTCGCGCGCCGTTGAGCGGCGTCGCCCTCAGCGCAGGCCGAGCCCGACGACGACCGCCACCGCCGACGCCACCAGCAGCGCGAGCCAGGTGAGCGCCATGCCGGCGGAGCGGCCGAAACTGCGGCCGGGGCTGCTCCAGAGGCCCCAGGCATGGAGCGCGCGGCCGAGGACGAGCGCGATGCCGAGGGCGTGCAGGAGATAGATCGAGGTCCGCTGCGCCTCCAGAAGCCCCATCAGGATCAGCACCAGCGGCGCATATTCCGACCAGTTGCCGAGCGCGCGCTGCGCCCGCTCCAGCTCCGCGACGCCGCCGGAGCCGAACTGCACGCCGCTGCGCAGGCGCTGGCGCATCACCGCGCCGGCCAGCACCAGCACCAGGAGCCCGCTCAGCCCCGCATAGAGAACCGTGACATGAAACGGCATCCGCCCCTCCGCCGCCGAGCCTATCGGCAGCGGCGGGGCGGATCAATGCATCGCCGATGGTGCGTCCTTCGACGCGGGCCTTGTCGGCCCTTGCTCAGGATGAGGGGCAGCTGAGAATACCCTCACCTGAGCAAGCGAGCGCAGCGAGCGCGTCGAAGGACGCAACCTGCCCAGCCCGGCAGCAGGTCTCACGCCTGGATGTGGGCCTCGAGGAACCAGAGCTGCTTGTCGACCTCGCGGCTCACCTCGGTAAAGACGTCGGCGGTGTCGGCGTCGCCGAAGCCGGCGGATTCGTCGATCGCCTTGCGCACCGAGCCGCCGAAGGCGGCGAGCGCGCCCGAGAGCGCCTCGATATGTGCATTCCCGGTGGTGATGTTGAGGGGATAGGCCGGCAGCGTCGAGTTCTTCGCCACCGCCTGCAGGGTGCCCTCGGCGACGCCGCCCAAGGTGGTGATCCGCTCGGCGATGGTGTCGACCCAGCCGTCGGCCAGGGTCGCGATCGCGTCGAAGAGCTCGTGGAGCGCGATGAAATTCGCTCCCTTCACGTTCCAGTGCGCCTGCTTGGTCTGCAGCTTCAGATCGACCGCCAGCGCGAGGTTGCGGCTCAGGAGGCCGATCGCCTGGCCGCGCACGTTCTCCGGCAGTGAGTTCTTCGTCTTGTACATCCTCATCTCCTCTCTCTTCGTTCCCGGAACAAATCAGGCGGCGACCGCCTCCTCGCCGTCGAGGGTGGCGGCGATCCCGTGTACCACAGCGGCGATCCGCACCGCGGCCTGGATCGCCTCGGCGCTGATGCCGGCCTTGCGCAGCTCGTGCTCATGGGCGTCGATGCACATGCCGCAGCCGTTGATGGCGGAGACCGCCAGCGACCACAGCTCGAAATCCGCCTTCTCGACGCCGGGCTTGCCGATCACGTTCATGCGCAGCTTCGCCGGCATCGTACGGTACTCCGGCGCCGAGGTCAGATGCGTGAAACGGTAGTAGATGTTGTTCATCGCCATCACCGAAGCCGCCGCCTTTGCCGCCGCCAGCGCCTCCGGCGTGAGCTGCGGCGCCATCTCGGCGAGGATCGCCGCGATCAGCGTCGGATTGCGCGCGGCGAGCGCCGAGGCGACGAAGGTGCCGGCGCGCTGCTGCCCGGTGAGCGCGGGCTCGGTCAACAGGGTCGAGAGGTTGAGCTTCAGGTCCTTGGCGTAGTCCGGCAGCTGGGATTTCAGGGTCTCGATCGACATCGTCTCGCTCCTGGGCGTTAGAGAAAGTGGGGGCGGCGCAGGCGATTGTCGCCGCCCCCTTTGGGATCAGGCGGCCTTCAGGACGTCGTCGCCCTTCTGCCAGTTGCAGGGGCAGAGCTCGTCGGTCTGCAGCGCGTCCAGCACCCGCAGCACCTCCTGAGGGTTGCGGCCGACGCTCATGTCGTTGACCGAGACG
>DATKPX010000518.1:0-6232 GCA_035523855.1 Allostellaceae bacterium | reverse complement strand
CCGCCCGCGCGGGCGACCGCCTCAGCCCCGGCTGCTCGCGGCGCTGACGCGCGGCAGCGGCGCCAGGTAGGGCGGCGCCATCTTGTCGAACTGCAGCTTGACGCCGGCGACGCTCGCCGAGCGGACCACCGCCACGGTGCCGGGCGCCATGAACGAGCCCAGCACTTCCGTGCGCTCGAGCGTGGGCCAGGCGAGGTCGGCGGCCTCGGTGTATTCCGAGCTCCACACCGCCCAGCGCTTCATCTCGGCGAAGTTCGTGCGCACGCCGAGGCCGCGGGCATAGGCCAGCATCACGTTCCAGGCGCCGGCCGGATTGCCGGCGCGCGCCGCCTGCATGTACCACTCGAAGGCGACGTCGAGGCTCTCGCCGCGATCGAGTCCGATGTAATAGAGCTGGCCCAGATTGTTCATCGCCGGCGCGAAGCCGAGATTGGCCGCGCGGTGATACCACTCGCTGGCCTGGGCGACCTTGGCCGCCACCGAGGCGGTCTCCGTCGCCATCTCCGGGACCGGCGCGCCGCCCGCCACCGCCGGCGCCGCCGCCTGCATGCGCTGCGCCGAGGTGAGCGCGAAGGCGCGGATCTCCTGGCGCGCCTCCACGTCGTAGACCCAGCCGAGATGGAACATCGCCGCCGCGTCGCCGTGCGCGGCGGCGGCGGCGTACCAGCGCTTGGCGCGCTCGAGGTTCGCCATGCCCGACCACACATGACCCATGGCGCGCATGCGCTCGAGGCAGGCCTGGTCGGGCTTCGCCTGCGAGCAGTTCCAGTCGATCCGCGCCTCGAGATAGGCGAGCTCGAGCCAGGGCAAGGCGCGATAGAGCGGCACGGTCAGCACGCCGAGAACGGCGAGGCCGCAGATCAGCATGACAAGACGTTTCCGCATGGAGAGATCCCCCGGAGCCCGCGGAAACTATGAAAAAGAACCCCTAAAAGACGATGAAGGGCCGAAGACGACTAAAATGCGGGGTGGCCTGCCCGAGGCAGCAGACCACGGCCCGGCGGCCGAGGCCGCGTCACCGGTACCGGACCCCTGGCAGCACGCAGAGCATCTCGAAGAGCAGGTTCGCCGCGACGAGCGCGGTGTCGCCGGAGGGATCGCAGGGCGGCGAGACCTCTACGAGATCGCCGCCGACGGGATCGAGGCCGCGGCAGCCGCGGATGATCCCCAGCGCCTGGATCGGGCGCACGCGGGTCGCCGGCCGGGCGGCAGCGGCTGTGAGCGGGGTCACAGCGAGCCCCTGTCGCGGCGCTCTAGGCTCGGAGCACGGAAGGCCGCGCTGCTTGCGGGAGGGGCGGCGGCTCCGGAGAGGGAAAACTCGACATTCCGAGTCGTTGCGCCCGCGCCAGCCTCGGAGACGACGACATGTCCGAACGCGAAAGTGACGGCGAGAGCGCGAGCCCGGCCAGAGGCCTGTTCTCGGCGATGAAGCCCAAGAGCATCTTCGACTGGCTGAGCGGTGTCGCGATACCGGTGGTGCTCTTCTATTTCGCCCAGCATTTCGAGGAGCGCCATCAGCAGGCCACCGCCCAGGACCAGCTCATCACCCACGCCATCGAGGCGGTGAAGTATCTCGCCAGCGGGCGGCCCGAGGACTATCCGATCGGCGTGCAGATCGCCCAGATCATGCAGAACCAGGAGCTGGGCGTGCCGCCGATGGTGGTGCAGCTGATGACCCGGGACGGCATCCAGTCCGCCGTCGCGCCACCGGCGCCCCACCCGCCGAGCGCTGCCGCGCCGGCGCCGACGGCTGCCCCTGCGCCGATGGCCGCGCCCGCCACGAGCAGCCAGCAGGTGGCGCAGCAGACCGCGCTCAGCATCATCAACCGCCTGCCGCGCGTCTTCATCCACGTGCCCTCGGAGGCGCTCGCCAAGGAGACGCAGGAGCGGCAGGTGCCGGCCGTGTCGCAGCTGTCGCTCCGAGGGAGTGCCGTCACCGTACCGCCGATCCGCGTCGTCGCGCCGGCGGATTTTCCCGCCGAGAACACGCTCAAATACGCGAAGCTCGCCGATGCGGCGGAGGCGCAGACCCTGCTGGCGGATCTGCAGCCGATCTTCGGTCCGCTGCGCCTCGTCTCGCAGACCGACAAGTACGACAAGGCGGCGAACGTCCTCCCGCGAACCTACGAGCTCTGGATCCGCGGCGCGGCGGCGCGCTGACCTCGCCGAGGCCGGCGCGCCTCAGCCAGCCGGACCGGCAATGCGCGCGACCTCGATCCGATCCTCGACGCGGCGGACGCGGAGCGCCGGCGCCGGCGCGCCGGCGGGCGACGGAACCGAGATCACCTGGCTCTGACCGGGCAGCAGCACGGCCGAGAAGCGCACCACCGCGTGACTTTCGTCGGCGCCGCCGCGACGGCTGACGCTGTCGATCGTGGTCACCACATGCCACCCGTCGGCCGCCTTCACCCAATAGGTGAGCGCAGAGCTGTCGCGGCCGAGCGCGGTGGTCAGCGGCCGTCCTTCGCCGAGGGCGCTCTCGGCGTCGGCGGCGCGCAGCGCCGGCGCCGCGGCCAGGGCCAGGGTGAGCGCCAGAATGCCGGCGGCGCCGGCCTGCTTCGTCCGTATCATGGTGTCCTCCGTTCCTCGCGCCCGATGGCGCTGCCGGTGAAATGGGGCATATGCCCGAAAAAAGAAGAGGCATATGCCCCGATTTTCCGCGCGCCGGTATCGCGGCCGGGAAATCTTGCCGCCTGAGGGTCTTAGCCCGGCGCGCCCCGGCCGCGGATCTGCTCTGCCGAATCGGCATGGCAGTTGCCGCAGCGGGCATATGCCCCCATATTCGGCGGGGAAAGGCGAGGTGACCAATGGCGAGAACACCGCCGGTCGGGGCGAGCGAGCTGCCCTGCTTCTCCACCGCCGTCCGCAAGGCGTCGCGGCGGCTGACGCAGCTCTACGACGAGGCGCTGGCCGCGAGCGGCCTGCGCTCGACGCAGTTCACCATCCTGGCGGAGATCGATCTCGGATCGAAGCCGCCGCCGACCGTGGCGGCGCTGGCGCGGCGGCTGGTGATGGACCGCTCCGCCCTCGGCCACAATCTCCGGCCGCTGGTGCGCGACGGGCTGGTTCGATTGGAGGCGAGCGACAGCGACCAGCGGCGCCGGCAGGTGACGCTGACCGCGAAGGGCCTCGCGACGCTGCGCGCGGCGATGCCGCTCTGGCGGCGGGCCCAGCAGCGCTTCGGCGCGGTGCTGGGCGCCGCGGCGGCGCGCGACCTCCGGGCGACCATGCTGGCGATCGCCCGGAACGAGCGGCTCGCGACGCTGACCGACTGACCTCCTGCGGCGGCGCCGGCCGGTCGCGAGCGCGCTCTCCCGCTACTCCCGCCAGATCGGCTTGCCGAGATTGACGCTCGACGGGCTCGTCACCGCGCCCACCGTGGCGCCGGCAGCGGCGCCGATCGCCGCGCCGACCAGCGGCGCCCCTACCATGGCGCCGATCACCGCGCCGCCGGCGGCGCCGATGCCGGCGCCGGAGAGGCCGCGGTCGCCGACCGAATTGCCGCAGCCGGACAACACCAGGGCGGTCACCGCCAGGGCGGCGAAGCCGGTACCCATTCGCTTCATCATGGTCGTCATCCTTGTCCGGAATGATCGCCTAACGTGATGCGCGAATGTGGCGAGCGCCGGACGCCCCAAGCGAGAATCAAAAATTGGCACGGGAGACGGGCAAAACCTCGCCCGAAAGGGGCGGAAATCCGCTATTTCTGCGCCCGCTTGTCGGCGGCGGCGGAGCGGCGGGCGTATTTGTCCACCTCGGCCAGCTCGGCGGAGCATTGCGACTCGGACTTCGCCTGCTTCGCCAGATCGAGATGATGCTGCGCCGCGCGGGTGTTGGGACCGGGCTTCAGCTTGTTGAGGAAGCTCTGCGCCATCGGAATGTCGGAGCAGGGAATCGGCGCCGCCGAGGCGACGGAAACCGGCAGCAGGGCGGCGACAACGGCAGCGGCAAGCAGCGAACGCATCAGGCGACTCCGGATTTCCTTCGGCTGCCTACCTTACCACAGCGGCCCCGGACCTTCAGCCCGGCAGCCCCCGAGTTCCGCAGGCCGGCCCTCCTCACGGCAGCATGTCGTCGTAGCGCAGGCCGACCAGCAGCATGTCGACGACGCCGCCATCGCGGGAGAGCGGCAGCATCAGCGCCTCGTAGCGCCTGGGCTTGTTGTCGAGCAGGCGGTCGCGGATGGAGTGGAAGGGACGGCGCGTCTCCACCGCGATCGTGAAACTGCGCTGAGCGAGGAGGCGGAACTCGGTGGTCGGCAGCTCGTCCAGCATCTTGCCGGTGAGCTCGTAGCCGGCCCGGCGCGCCAGCTCGCTGCCGTGCAGCCGGATGCGGAACCGCCGCGGCACCTCCGGCAGCACGTCCACCAGGATGAGCTGGCCCAGTATGTAGCGCAGGTCGAGCGGGTCGACGTCGTCGCGCACCGGCATCTCGCGGCCGGCGCGCTTCTCGTCCCAATAGCGATAGAGCCGCTGCAGCAGCGGATCGACGACGTCGCCGAGGCTGGCGCCGATGTGCTGCACTTCCGTCCGCCGCCCGCTCACGGCCGCTCCCGGATGGGGAAATGTCCTTCATGTTCCATGACCCCATCAGATACGCCGATGCCGTCGGCATTGCGTCAGGAAAAATGCGCCGCGGGAAAAATAATATCGGGCGCCTGCCAGAATGGACGGCGCTCGTCCACCACCCCCGGCGTCGCGCCGGGGGTGACGGGCGAGATAGCGGGGTCTCGCGGATGGTCGCGGAGAGGACGCTAATTCAGCTCGTCCTCGCCGAACTCGACGAGGATGTCGGTCCGCTCGGGATCGTGCGGCGAGAGGGTGGTGTGGGTCTCGTTCCAGCTGGCGAGCTTCACCACCTGGCCCGAGGCGCCGCCATCCTCGCCGGCGCCCGCCGGCTCGACGATCAGCAGGCCGTCATCGTCGAGGAAGAAAGTGTGCTCGCCGAAGACCCGGCTCAGCTGCGACATGGCGGGATGGTTGTCGGGAATTGCCTCGACGGGCAATTGGTTGAGCGTCCGGTCGACCAGATCCGAGGTCAGCTTCATATGGAAAGACTCCTTTCGAGATGGGCTTCCGGGTCCGCCGGCGGCTCGCGACCGGCGATCCCTCTTGGCTCGAGCGGCTAGCTCGGGCGCTCGCTGTAGCGGCCGGTGCGGGCGTCGACCATCAGCATCACCGGCTTGCCGTTGCGCTGCGCCTGCAGCTGGTACTGGTCGCCGTCGTGCTTGACCGTCTTGACGTTGGAATAGCCCTGCGCCTCCAGCGCGGAATGGATCTCCGACTCGCTGAGCGGCGTGGTGTCCGCCGGTGCGCCGGCGCCCGGCGGCGCGGCCGGCGAGGGCGGCGTCGATTGCGCCATGGCTGGCGACGCGAAGGCGAGCGCCAAGGGAACCGCCGCCGCCGCGGCAAGCATGCTCTTCTTCATCAAGACCTCCTCCTGCAGTGACCTGACCCAGCCCGGCGCGCGGATCTGCGTGGCGGACTTGGACCCACAACTCCCGGAGCTAGGCGTCGTTCCGCGCCGCGGACAGGCGCGCGATGTGGCATCGGTGTGAGGCAAGGCGCCGTCGCCCCATCGCCGATTGCCTTCGACCGCGCCAGCGCGTGCAGCTCGCGCATGACGTCGAGCCGATTGAGATTGATGTCGCGCAGCTCGCGCTCGCCCATCGCCGCGAGCTGGCGTCGCTCGCGCAGGCGATCGCTCCAGAGTGCGAGACGGCGAAGCGCGCGCCGCCACCAGCCGGCGCGGCGCGGCCGGCATTCCGCCATCGTGGCGCCGAGACTCGTCATGACGGCGCTCCTCAGTCCACGAGATAGAGCTGCGTCATCGCCTCGAAGCCCGGCGCATGGGCGAGGACGAAGGCGAGCGCGGCACCGACCCCCGCCAGCACCAGCAGCATGGCGAGCAGGCGGCGGTCGAGTTTCCGAGGCGCCCGCCGATGGGCGCGGTCAAGGACGAGTGTCATCGGGCATGCCTTTCGATGAGGGAGCGGAGCGCCGGCACCGGCCGGCGCCAGACGGCGCGCCGCAGCGGAACGAGGACGCGGGCGGCGAGACGCCGCAGCCGCCGCCGCCGCGGCCCGTACCAATAGGCGCCGTACCAGGAGGGATCGGGCCAGAAGGGGATCATGTGGTTCTCCGCGCGCCCGCACAGCGGGCTTCGCGCAGACCCTAGCCTCCCGGAGCTATCGGATTAATCCCTGGCGGAGTAATCTTATTCATCACTGCAA
>DATKPX010000517.1:0-3517 GCA_035523855.1 Allostellaceae bacterium | reverse complement strand
GGCGCCGGCTTATGGTTTTGGGCGCTCGGAGGAGATCGTCGGCAAGGCGCTCGCCGAGGGCAGCCGACGCAGCCGCGCGGTGATCGCCACGAAGACCGCCCTCGGGTGGCGCGATGGCGAGGTCTACCGCGATGCGAGCCCAGCGCGGATCCGGCAGGAAATCGAGGACAGCCTGCGCCGACTCAGGACCGACCATGTCGATATCTACCAGGTGCACTGGCCGGACCCGATGGTTCCGATCGAGGACACCGCGACGGTGATGGGCGAGCTGTTCCAGGAGGGAAAGATCCGCGCCATCGGCGTCAGCAACTACAGCCCGCAGCAGATGGACCTTTTTCGCACCGTGGCGCCGATCCATACCGTGCAGCCGCCGCTCAACCTGTTCGAGCGAGCGGTCGAGGCGGATGTCCTTCCCTACGCCAGGGCCGGCGGCATGCTGACGCTGGCCTACGGCTCGCTCTGCCGCGGGCTGCTTAGTGGCCGGATCACTGCGGCAACGCCTTTCGAGGGCGACGATCTCCGCCGTGTCGATCCCAAATTCCAGCCACCGCGCTTCCCCCAGTACCTGGCAGCGGTGGCGGCGCTCGATCGTTACGCTCGCGACCGTTATGGCAGGAGCGTGCTGGCGCTGGCGGTGCGGTGGGTGCTCGATCTGGGTGGCACTGCGGCCCTCTGGGGCGCCCGGCACCCGGCACAGCTCGACCCGGTTGAGGAAGTCCTCGGCTGGTCACTCGATGCGGCCGCCGGGGCCGAGATCGACGGGATCCTTCGAACCGCGATCATCGATCCCGTGGGCCCCGAGTTCATGGCGCCGCCGACGCGGCGCGACTTCGAGGCCCGGCAGCAGATCGCGGCTGAACGACAGAAAGAGCGTCCTCGCTCAACGGGCGCGGCGCGCAAAGCCGCCGGCAGCGGGTGATGAGGAAACGATGCTCTGACCTGCGATCCGGGCGGCGCAGGCCCTTGGCGATCGCCCCGCTCCTTACTCCGACGATGGCGCATTCTATCACGCCGGCGGCAACACCGGTCGCTTGCGTTGCCGCTCCCGACGCCGGTGCCGACGTCCCCCCGGTAGCGCCCGGCGCACCGGTCGGCGGCCTTGCCAGCGCTCCGGCCTTCCCCACCCCCGCCCATGTGTGCTGGAGGGGCGTTCGCACTCGATCCAGCGATAGCCACGGACAAAACAGCGCAATTCCCGTGAAGAGCTCCACGCCCGATGTATGGGATATGGATCGAGACGGTGCCGACGACGCGCGCGGTTGGGCCGGATGACCGACACAACCAGCAACCGTTGGTGACCTCGCAAATCGAGGACACGATAGATGGGCGCGATTGAAGCGAAGTCGCGCCGCGCCGCCGCCCTGCAGACCCCCTCCGGGAGCAAATTTTCGCCATGACCGACGACATTGCGGAGCGGGCGCGCAAGATTGGCGGCGGCACCATCCGCTCAATCGGCGAGATTCATCGGCTGCAGCGGCTAGCGGATAACCACGCCGAGTACGTGACGGCAGCCGACATGCTGGCGGATGTCCGCGAGGACAATGGGCGACTCGTCGCCAGCATGCGCGCGGCGCATTCGGTCCGCGATGGGCACGGCGACGTCGCCAGCGCCAGCCTGCTGGAGAACTGGATCGACGAGACCGAGCGGCGCACCTTGTTCCTGTTCGAGGCCGGCCGCCGCGACGAGCCACGGAACTTAAGTGGTCCGCCATGACCAGCGAGGGAGGGCCATGCCGCGGATCAGCCGCCTGAAGCTCGCCCTTGCCGGCGCGGCGATCGTCGTTATCGCCGCCGGTCTTGTCGCCTATTCGCGGCCGAGCAAGGAGAAGCCGGAAACGGCGGCCGAGCCCGCCGCGGTTCCGGTGATCGCGGCCAAGGTGCAGCAGCATGCGGTGCCGATCGTGCTCACCGGCATCGGCACCGTCACCGCACTCAACACGGCGGTGATCCGCAGCCAGGTGACCGGCCTGCTGGTCAGCGTCGATTTCCAGGAAGGCCAGGCGGTCAGGAAGGGCGATCTCCTGGCGCAGATCGATCCCCGCACCTACCAGGCGCAGCTCGACCAGGCCGAGGCGGCGCTGGGCCGCGACAAGGCGCATCTCGCCAACGCCGAGGCGAATCTCGGCCGCTACGCGCCGCTCGCCAGCAAGGGCTACGCGACCGAGCAGCAGCTGGCCGATCAGCAGGCCGCGGTCGCCGAGCTGCAGAGCACGCTGAAGTCCGACCAGGCGGCGATCGACAGCGCCCGCACCGAGCTCAGCTATACCGCGCTCACCGCGCCCTTCGACGGCGTCACCGGCATCCGTCTCCTCGATGTCGGCAACGTGATCCATCCGACGGATCCGAACGGCCTCGTCGTGGTGACGCAGGTCCAGCCAATCAGCGTTGTCTTCACCCTGGCGACGACGGATATCCCGATCGTGCAGGCGGCGCTTGCGCGGGGGCCGCTGAAGGCGATCGCCTTGAGCCAGGACGGCAAGCAGGAACTCGATACCGGCCAGCTGCTGCTGGTGGACAATCAGGCGAGCCCCAGCTCCGGCACCGTGCGCCTCAAGGCGCAGTTTCCTAATGCGCAGCGCCAGCTCTGGCCCGGCACCTTCGTCAATGTGCGCCTGGTGACCGCCGTCGACGAGGCCGGCCTCACCATACCCCTCGATGCGGTGCAGCAGGGTCCGCAGGGCCAGGTGGTGTTCGTGGTGGGCGCCGACAGCAAGGTCGCCCTGCGCCCGGTCACGGTGCGCCAGTCCCTCGAGGGCGAGGCGCTCGTCGACAAAGGCCTCGCCGCCGGCGAGACCGTGGTGGTGCGCGGCCAGTACCGGCTCTCGCCGGGCACCCTGGTGGCGCTCGCCGATCCCGCCCATCCCGAGCGGGTGCCCAACCCCTCGACGGCGAGCTCGGGCATGCTGCCGTGAACCTTTCGGCGCTCTTCATCCGGAAGCCCATCGCCACCGGGCTCCTGATGGTGGCGATCCTGCTGCTGGGCTTTCTCGGATATCGCCTGCTGCCGGTGGCGGCGCTGCCGAATGTCGATTCGCCCACCATCCAGGTGGTCGCGCAGCTGCCGGGCGCCGATCCCAAGACCACCGCCTCCTCGGTGGCGACGCCGCTCGAGCGCCAGTTCGGCCAGATCCCGGGCCTGACGCAGATGACCTCAAGCAGCGCGCTCGGCTACACCCAGATCACGCTGCAGTTCAGCCGCGACCGCACTGTCGATTCCGCGGCAGAGGACGTGCAGGCGGCGATCAACGCCACCGCCGGCGAGCTGCCGCCGGCGCTCCTCAATCCGCCGATCTACCGCAAGACCAATCCCGCCGACACGCCGATCCTGCTGATCGCGCTCACCTCGGAGACGCTGCCCCTCACCAAGGTCAGCGATTACGCCAACAGCATCCTGGCGCAGAAGATCTCGCAGATCCCCGGCGTCGGCATCGTCGCGATCGGCGGCGAGCAGAATCCGGCGATCCGCGTCCAGGTCAATCCGGCGCAGCTCGCCGCCACCGGCCTCGACCTCGAGGAT
>DATKPX010000516.1:0-8230 GCA_035523855.1 Allostellaceae bacterium | reverse complement strand
GTCGGGCATCGGGCCCTCGGGCTTCACGCCATAGCGGCGCCCGAAGGCCTGCCAGGCGAAGTAGTTCTCCTCGAGCGGGAAGTCGCAGGCGAGGCGCCGCAGCCGCTCGCGGTAGAGCGAGGCGAGATCGCCGTCCTCGGCGTCGTCGCGGAGCGCATCGAACTGCGCCGGCGGGATACCGAGGCTGTAGAGCATGGCCGGAACGCCGCAGAGCGCCCGCACCGTGCGGGTCGCGAAGATCGGCTCGATCCATTCCGCGAAGAGGCGATGCTGCTCCTCGATGGTCGTCGCCTCCAGCATGCGCGCGGGATTGCCGCCGGTGAGCCGGCCCAGCACATGCAGGAAGCCGATGTAACGGCCGAGAAGCCCGTGTCGATAGAGCCCGTCGGCGAAGTAGCTGAGCCGGCGCTTGCCGGTGGCGGAGCGGCGCTCCCACCAGGTGCGCGTCGCAAGATCGAGGTTGGGGCGCAGGTGGCGCCGATAGAGCTCCTCCGCCTCGGGATCGGCGCCGCTGCCGAATAGGCGGAAGAAGGTGTCGTGGTCCGGCAGGTGCTGCACCGCCGCCAGCTTCAGCCGCGTCAGCGCCAGATGCGCGGGGTTGAGATCGACAGCGACGATGCGGGCGGGATCGGCCAGGAGGTAGTTGAGGACATTGCAGCCGCCGGAGCTGATGGTGAGGAGCCGGCTCTCCGGCCCGATGCGCAGCGCCTCCAGATCGACGGCGGGATCCTCCCAGATCTGGTTGTAGACCAGGCGCTGGAACCAGAAGGCGAAGAGCCGCTCCAGGACGCCTTTCTTGCTGGCCGCCCGGCTCCGATAGACCGCGGTCTTCACCAGGGTTGCCGTCATGACACGCTGAGCTCCCTCGCTTCTGTCGGTACGATTGCCGCCGCCGGCTCGGGTCGGCGGATGTGGTCGAGAAACTGCTGTGTCGCGCCCTCCCAGGAGAAGGGCAGCGCATGGGCGCGGCAGAGATCGGGCGGGATCTTGAGCGCGCTCTCCACCGCCTCGGCGAGGTTCTCGCGCAGGCATCCCGCCGGGCTGTCGCCGATCACATCGAGCGGGCCGGTGACGGGATATGCGGCCACCGGCAGGCCGGAGGCGAGCGCCTCCAGCAGCACCAGTCCGAAAGTCTCCGAGCGGCTCGGGAAGACGAAGACATCGGCGGCGGCGTAATAGGCGGCGAGCGTCTCGTCGTCCACATAGCCGGTGTAGCGCGCGTTCGGGTACTTGGCTTTCAGCTTGTTGAGCCGCGGTCCGGCACCGACGACATACTTCGTGCCGGGAAGATCGAGCTCCAGGAAGGCGTCGACATTCTTTTCCACCGCGATGCGGCCGGCATAGAGATAGATCGGCCGGGGCGCGTCGAGGAAGCTCTTGCTGCGCGGCCTAAAGAGCGCACCATCGACGCCGCGCGACCAGAATCCCAGATGCGAGAAGCCGCGCCGCTCCAGGCGCTGGATCATGGTGTCGGTCGGCACCATCACCGCGCGCGCCGGCGCGTGGAAGCGGCGGAGCCACGCGTAGGCGACGTCGAGGGTGAAGGGGAGGCGTGCGTCGAGGTATTCGGGGAAGGCGGTGTGATAGGCGGTCGTGAAGGGGATGCGGTGCTTCAGGCAATGGCGCCGGGCGGCGGTGCCGAGCGGGCCCTCGGTCACGATGTGGACGGCGTCGGGGGAGGCGGCATCGATGCGGCGCGAAACCTCACGGCCCGGCAGGATCGCCAGCGGGATCTCCGGATAGCTGGGGCAGGGGATGCAGCGGAAGCCCACCGGCGAGATGACGTCGGCGCGATGGCCGAAGATCTCGAGATGCCGGATCGTCTCCTTGAGGGTGCGGACGACGCCGTTGACCTGCGGCGGCCAGGCGTCGGTGACCAGGAGGATCTTCACCGCCGGCTCATCTCGGGCGATCGCGCCGGCTACGAGATATTGGGCAATCCAACGCTGCTCACCGCAAACTATTGAGCGATTCGCAGCTAATTACAGGAGGTCGGTGACAGAATGATGACCGGTCCCGCCGCCCGGCGGCGGCCGGCGCGGGCGCAACCCGCGCCGGCTCGCCGGCGTTACTTCACCGACGAGAAAGAGGTCGGCTGCAGGAGGGTATTGCTGATCGAGCGCACGATCGGACCGTCGCGCTCGGTCTCGGCGCGCTTCTGGATCCACTCGGGGTCCGCCTGGAAGGCGTTCCATTTCTTGTCGCGGTCGGCGAGCGATTCCCATTCGACGAGATAGAAGAGATCCTGATTCGATTCGCCGACCACCACGGTCCAGAACCCGGCCTGCTTGATGCCGTGCTTCTTCCAAAGCCCGAGGGTGATGGTATCGAAGCGCTTCAGCAGCGCCGGCAGACGGCCGGGCATGCAGTGATAGACGCGCAGCTCGTAGATCATGGCGTTCCTTTTTTGGCGAGAGAGACGATCGCGTCGCGACCGGGCGCGGGAGTTAACCATGCCATCGTAAATTCCTCGCGCGAGCCGATCAACCGGCGCTCCCGCGTGCTCGGAATCGTCACGCGCGAACACGACATCGTGCGGACGGTGTGATAGAATTACTTCAGTCGGGAAGGTCTTTCGGCCTTCATTCTGAGGCCGCCAAGATTTTCTCAATGGCGAGCCGAATGTTTGCGGGTGCGAAGTCTGCATCGCTCCCGATCGGGCAACATGGTTAATGGAGTTGATCAGATGAGAACTTCGATCGCGATCGGTCTGACTCTGCTGGTCGCTGCCTGCACGCAGACGACGACCTCGCAGCCGGACGAGCTCTCGCAGCTGCAGCCGGGCAAGACGACCTACTCCGAGGCGGTGGCGGCGCTCGGCACGCCGGTCGGCACCAGCGTCGACTTCGACAACACCCGAGCGGCGACCTTCGTCTATCGGCTGCCGCCAGCGCCGGCACAGGCGCCGGGCACCGTTCCGGCGGAGAATCTGGCCGACGTCAGCCCCGCCGCCGGCAACACCAACGGCAGCACCGTGATCGTGCGCTGCAGCTTCGACGACGCCGAGGTCCTGATCGGCTGCCGGTCGCAGCAGGTTCCGCAGCCGACGCCGTAATCTCCCGAGGCCGGTGCGGCGAGCCCGCGCGCGGGCGGCGGCACCGGCCGGCGTCTTCACTATCATTTAGGATATTCTTGCCAGGGTCATACCCGCGCCTGCAGGGCCGTGGGGATGGGCATGATTACCCGAGACCGCTTGCGCCGATTTTTCAGCTCGCGCGCGGGCCTTAATTTATTGATATTCATGGTCTTTTCGGCTGCTCTCGCGGCCGGGATCGGCTATGGCGTCTACCGCTTCAGCCTCAATGCCTTCACCGCCAGCAAGAGCGAGGAGAAGGTCACCGCGCTGGAGCTGGTGGATGCCTTCGTCACCAATTATTCCGAGGTCCGCACCGCTTTCGGCAGCGCCGACGCGCCGGTGCCGGCGACTTTCCGCGCCCATTCCATCGAGCGCTTCAACGCCGCGCGGAAGAGCGACGACACGCTGCGGCTGCGCTGGGTCGGACGCGTGGGCCGCGAGATCGCGACGCCGCCGGCGGACGCGGAGATGGCCGCCACCGTCGAGAGCTTCGCGGGGCAGCCGGCGCCGAAGCCGGTCTCGGCCTTCCTCGACGTGGGCGGGCAGCTGATCTTCCGCACCGTCTATCCCTCGATCGCCAGCCAGCAGAGCTGCGTCGACTGCCACAACAGCATCGCGCCCGAGAAGCCGCGCTGGCAGCTCAATGACGTGATGGGCGCCTTCTCCATCGACGTGCCCGTCGCGTCTTTCGTGCATCGCACGATGGCGTACTCGGTCGGCCTCGGCATCTCAGTCTTCCTGGCTCTGGCGGCGATCGGCGCCACGCTGGCCCTCCAGCATTTCCGCCAGGTGGCGCAGCGCGAGGCGGTCGAGGCGCTGCTGCGCGAGAGCGAGGCCCGCTTCCGCGACTTCGCCGAGACCGCGTCGGATTGGTTCTGGGAGCAGGACGAGAACCTGCGCTTCACCTACCTCTCGGACCCCGTGGAGCAGTCCGGCCTCTCGCCGGCGAAGCATCTGGGCAAGCGACGCCAGGACGTGGTCCAGGGTGTCAGCGAGGAGCAATGGCGGCTGCATCAGGCCGATCTCGACGCCCGCCGCCCGTTCCAGAACTTCCGCATCCAGCGCCAGGGCCACGACGGATCGGTCCGTCACATCAGCGTCAGCGGCACGCCGGTCTTCGACGACCAGCGCCGCTTCCGCGGCTATCGCGGCACCGCGCGCGACGTCACCGCCGAGGTCGCCAACGAGCTGGAGCTGGCGCGCCGGGTGGAGGAACGGACGTCGGAGCTGCGCACCGCGCAGGACGAGCTCCTGCGCAGCGAGCGTCTCTCGGTGCTGGGCCAGCTCACCGCCACCGTTGCCCACGAGCTCCGCAATCCGCTCAGCGCCATCCGCAACTCCGTCTATGCGCTGAAGGAGCTGGTGGTCGCCAAGGGCCTCGCCCTCGACCGACCGCTCGGCCGCATCGAGCGCAGCATCTCGCGCTGCGATCGGATCGTCGGCGACCTCCTGGATTATGCCCGCAGTCGGCAGCTGCAGCGCGTGCCGGTCGCCCTCGACCAGTGGCTGGGCGAGGTGCTGGACGACCAGAAGCTGCCGGAAGGGATCGGCCTTGCCCATGATTTCGCCGCCGCCGGCATCGTCGTCGCCGTCGATCCGGAGCGGCTGCGCCGCGTCGTGGTGAACCTGGTCGAGAATGCCGTGCAGGCGATGGTGGAGGCGGGCAGCCCGCGCCGCGAGCTCGAGGTCTCGACGCGCCGGCTCGTCGAGGAGATCGAGATCGCCATCAGCGACAGCGGTCCCGGCATCCCGCCCGAGGTGCTGCCGAAGATCTTCGAGCCGTTGTTCAGCACCAAGAGCTTCGGCACCGGCCTCGGCCTGCCGACGGTGAAGCAGATCGTCGAGCAGCACGGCGGCCGCATCGAGGTCACGAGCACGCTCGGCAGCGGCACGCGGGTCACGGTGAGCCTGCCGCTGCGCCAGGCGCAGGAGATGGCCGCATGACGCTGCGCGCGCTCATCGTCGACGACGACCAGGACCACGCGGAGAGCGTCGCCGACGTGCTCGATCTCCGGGGCTACGCGGTCGAGCTCGCCTTCAGCGGCGAGGAGGGCGCCGAGCGCTTCCGCGCCGCCGATTTCGACATCGTGCTGATGGACGTGAAGCTGCCGGGCATGAACGGCGTCGAGACCTTCTTCGAGTTCCGCAAGATCCGCCCGGACGCCCGGGTGCTGATGATGACCGGCTACAGCGTCGAGGAGCTGGTGGCGCAGGCGGTGGAGAACGGCGCGCTTGGCGTGCTCTACAAACCCTTCGCCATGGAGAAGCTGCTGGCGGTGCTCGATCGCGTGAAGCCGCGCGGCATGGTGCTGGTGGCGGACGACGATCCCGATTTCGCCGGCTCCATCGCCCCGTTGCTGCAGCAGCAGGGTTATCGCGTGGAGATCGCCCGCGACGGGCGCGATGCCCTCGGCAAGGTCGAGGCAGGCGCCATCGATTGCCTGATCCTCGACATGCGGATGCCGCTGCTCACGGGGCTCGAGGTCTATATGAGCCTCAAGAAGGCGGCGCGCCTGGTGCCGACGATCTTCGTCACCGGCTTCGCCGAGGAGGCGGGCGCGCTCGACACGGTGCGCGCCTTCACCAGAGATCTGCTGGTCAAGCCCTTCGATCCCGCGGAGCTGCTGCGGATGATCGAGGCGGCGCTGGCGCAGAAGGACCGGGCGCGTGAGCCGGCCGACTGAGATGCAGGGCGGCGGCGCCCTCCGGCGGATCCTGATCGTCGACGACGACCAGGATTTCGCGGAATCGCTCGCCGATCTGCTGCAGCCGCAGGGCTACGAGATCCGCCTCGCCGATCGCCCGGAGACGGCGCTGGCCGCCCTCGCCTGGGACGATCTTGCGGTCGTCATGCTGGACGTCCGTCTCGGCACCGTCTCCGGCGTCGATCTGCTCTCGCGCCTGAAGGCCGACCGGCCGGACCTCATCTGCGTGATGATGACCGCCCATGTGGACACGCGGACGGCGATCACCGCTCTCCGCCACGGCGCCTACGACTATTGCGACAAGTCGGGGGAGCCCAGCGAGCTCTTCGCGGTGCTGGGACGCTGCTTCGAGAAGCGGCGGCTGGAGCAGGAGCGCCACGCCGCCATGGCGGCGCTTCGGCTCGCCAGGGACGAGGCGGAGGCGGCGCGCGCGCTGGCCGAGGCGGCGAGCCGGTCGAAGTCGGAATTTCTCGCCACCATGAGCCACGAGCTCCGTACCCCCTTGAACGCCATCATCGGCTTCTCCCAGGTCATGATGGCGGAGACGCTGGGGCCGGTCGGAACGCCGCAGTACCGTACCTACGCCAAGGACATCTTCGACAGCGGCACGCATCTCCTCGAGATCATCAACGACATCCTCGATCTCTCCAAGGCGGAGGCCGGCAAGCTCGATCTCGACGAGGACTGGACCGACCTCGCCGATGTCGTGCAGGCCACGTTCCGGCTGGTGGGACCGCGGGCGGAGCGCGCCGGCGTGCGCCTTGCCATGTCGGCGCCGCCGGACCTGCCGTCGATCTGGGCGGACGAGCGCAAGATGAAGCAGGTGCTGCTGAACCTGGTCTCGAACGCGGTCAAGTTCACGCTGGAGGGCGGGCGGATCGAGCTCAGCCTCACCTTCGACGCGCTGAGCGGCTATACCGTCGTCGTCGAGGACACCGGCATCGGCATCGCGTCGGCGGATCTGCAGCGCATCCTCGAGCCCTTCGTGCAGGCGGAGAACAGCCTGACGCGGCGCCACCAGGGCAGCGGCCTCGGACTGCCGCTGGCGGTCAAGATGACCGAGCTGCATGGCGGCCGGCTCATCATCGCCAGCGAGCTCGGCCGCGGGACCCAAGTCCGCCTCACCCTGCCGCCGCACCGCGCCGCCGTCGAGCTGACGGGACCGGCCCTGTCGATCTAGGCAGCGGCTGGATCGCCGCTGGTGCGTCCTTCGACGCGCTCCCTCCGGTCTGTCCACGCTCTCCCATGCCCCTCATCCTGAGCAAGCGAAGCGCGTCGAAGCACGTACCGCCGCGTCGTCGTCCTCAGATCGTCGCTTCCACCATGCGCCTGAGCTCCGGCGTCACCTCGGGCATCAGGCCGAACCAGGCCTTGAAGGCGGGGCGCGCCTGGTTCAGCAGCATGCCGAGACCGTTGACGGTGGCGTTGCCGCGCTTCTTCGCGGCGGCGAGGAGCGGGGTCTCCAGCGGGATGTAGACGATGTCGGAGACCACCGCGCGCGCCGGCAATCGATCGAGGGAGATGTCGAGGGCGGGCTGGCCCTGCATGCCCTGGCTCGTCGTGTTGACCAGCAGCGCCGCATCGGCGATCGCCTCGCCACGCTGCTCCCAGGGCACCGCCTTCACCGGCGCGCCGTACTCCTTCGCCAGCTGCTCGGCGCGGGCGGCGGTGCGGTTCAAGAGGCGGATCTCCCTTGCGCCGCGATCGGCGAGACTCGCCACCACCGCGCGGGCGCCGCCGCCGGCGCCCAGCACCACCGCGGGCCCGGCATCGGCGCGCCAGCTGGGGATCGCCTCGCGCAGGCTCTCGATGTAGCCGAAGCCGTCGTTGTTGTAACCGTCGAGCGTGCCGTCCTCGGCGACGACGATGGTGTTGATGGCGCCGATGCGCTTCGCCATGGGATCGACGCGGTCGAGGAGCCGCATCGCCGTCTCCTTGTGCGGGATCGTCACGTTGCAGCCGGCAAAGCCCAGCGCCGGCAGGCCGCGGAGCGCGTCGGCGAGCCGCTCGGGCTTGACCGGCAGCAGCACATAGGCGCCGGAGAGACCATGCTTCTCGATCCAGTGGCCGTGGATCTTCGGCGAGCGGGAATGCGCCACGGGCCAGCCCATGACGCCGGCCAGCCGGAATTTCTGCGGTTCTGCCATGTCTATCTCATCCGAATTCAGACGGAGGGCGAGGGGAGCGGCCGACGCTACACGATGCGGCCGCTCCGCTCCAGGTTCCGCGCTTCCGCTACTTGAACGCCTCGCCGAGCGGCGGCAGCGTCTTGATGATGACCTGCTTGCCGTCCTTGACCTCGACCAGGTAGCTCTCGCGGTCGATGTCGCCCTTCTGGTCGAAGGTGGTGTCGATCAGCAGGCCCGGATAGTCCTTGGTCGAGAGATGCGCGCCGCGCAGCGCGGCGGCGAAGGCCTTGCGGTCGAACTTGCCGATCTTCTCGGTGATC
>DATKPX010000515.1:0-8723 GCA_035523855.1 Allostellaceae bacterium | reverse complement strand
TATCCCCGATGCCGAGCTCGGGCGGCTGGCGGCGGCGGGGTTCGACTGGATCTGGCTCCTCAGCGTCTGGCAGACCGGCGAGGCCGGGGGGCGGATCTCGCGCGCGAACCGCGCCTGGCGCCGGGAATTCGAGGCGACCCTGCCGGATCTCAGCGAGGCGGACATCGCCGGGTCGGGCTTCGCGATCACTGGCTATGAGGTGCCTGCGGCGCTCGGCGGCGATGCGGCGCTGGCGCGGCTGCGCGAGCGGCTGCGCCGGCACGGCCTCAGGCTGATGCTCGACTTCGTGCCCAATCACACGGCGCTCGATCACCGCTGGGTCGAGGAGCACCCCGACTACTACGTGGCGGGCAGCGAGCGCGATCTCGCCCGCGCGCCTGACACCTACGCGAAGGTCGCCGGCAGGGATGGCGAGCGGATCCTGGCGCACGGCCGCGATCCGAATTTCCCCGGCTGGGCCGATACGCTGCAGCTCGACTACGGCAACCCCGCGCTGCAGGCGGCGATGCGCCGCGAGCTCCTGAAAGTCGCGCGGCAATGCGACGGCCTGCGCTGCGACATGGCAATGCTGCTGCTGCCCGAGGTCTTCGCGCGGAGCTGGGGCATTGCCGCCGCGCCGTTCTGGCCGCAAGCGATCGCGGAGACGCGCCGGGAGGTGCCGGGCTTCTGCCTTATGGCGGAGGTCTATTGGGATCTCGAGGCGACGATGCTGAACCAGGGCTTCGACTACGCCTACGACAAGCGGCTCTACGACCGGCTGGTCGCCGGGGAAGCGCGGCCGGTGCGCGAGCATTTGCGCGCCGAGCCCGGCTACCAGCGCAAGCTCGCCCGCTTCCTGGAGAATCACGACGAGCCACGGGCCGCCGCGGTCTTCCCGCCGGGCCGGCACGAGGCCGCCGCGACGATCACCTATCTGCTGCCGGGGCTGCGCTTCTTCCACCAGGGGCAGCTCGAGGGCCGGCGGCTGCACGTCTCGCCGCACCTCGTCCGCGCGCCCAGCGAGCCCGTCGACGAGACGCTCCGACAGTTCTACCGGGCGCTGCTCGCCGCCCTTCGCGAGCCGGCGCTCCGCAGCGGCGAGTGGCGCCTGCTCGACTGCACGCCGGCCTGGGACGGCAACGGGAGCTGGGACGGCTGCCTCGCCTGGTGCTGGGAGGCGAGCGGCGGCCAGCGCGTCCTGGTCGCTGTCAACTATGCCGGCCATCAGAGCCAGTGCTATGTGCGGCTGCCCTGGCCGGATCTCGCCGGCCGCGCCGCGCAGCTCGGGGACCTGCTGAGCGCCGCCCGCTACGAGCGCGACGGCAGCGATCTGACTGCGCGCGGGCTCTATCTCGACCTGCCGCCCTGGGGCCGGCACGCCTTTGCGATCACCGCGCAGACGGCTCGCTCCGGAGGTGCTTGATGCCGCTGCGAGGCTCGGCGACCCTACCCGGCCGGCGGCCGCCGTCACCAAATCGCAAAAGCTTCCGAGTAACCGTTCCGGCAGGAGGGCCTGACACATGACCGAACCGAAACCGACCGAGACCCGCAGCTGGCTGGAGATCGAGCTCGAAGACGACCTTGACGAGGAGCTCGAGCAGGCGGTCGACGACGCCCGCGTTCCACCGGAGCTGCGCGCCGAGGTCGAGAAGCACCGAAAGAGCACGCTCGACCGCCACACCTATTTCAACGAGCTGCTCCGGCTGCAGGGCGAGCTGGTGAAGTTCCAGGACTGGGTGCACTACAAGGGCCTCAAGGTGGTGGTGCTGTTCGAGGGCCGCGACAGCGCCGGCAAGGGCGGCGCCATCAAGCGCGTCAGCCAGCGCGTCAACCCGCGCATCTGCCGCGTCGTGGCGTTGCCCGCCCCCACCGATCGCGAGAAGACCCAGTGGTACTTCCAGCGCTACGTGCCACACCTGCCGGCGGCCGGCGAGATCGTGCTGTTCGACCGCAGCTGGTACAACCGCGCCGGCGTCGAGCGCGTCATGGGCTTCGCCAGCGAGACGGAGGTGGAGGACTTCTTCCGCGACGTGCCGGAGTTCGAGCGCATGCTGGTGCGCTCCGGCATCATCCTGGTGAAATACTGGTTCTCCATCACCGACGAGGAGCAGCAACTGCGCTTCCTGATGCGCATCCACGACCCGATCAAGCAGTGGAAGCTCTCGCCCATGGACCTGCAGTCCCGCGTGCGCTGGGAGCAGTACACCAAGGCCAAGGAGGAGATGTTCGAGCGCACCAGCATTCCCGAGGCGCCCTGGCGCATCGTGCAGGGCAACGACAAGAAGCGGGCGCGCCTCAACCTGATCTCGCACCTGCTCTCGATGGTCCCCTACCAGGAGGTGCCGCACGAGCCCATCGCGCTGCCGAACCGGGTCTTCAACCCGCATTACGAGCGGCGCACGCTGCCCTCCGAGCTCTACGTGCCCGAGCGCTACTGAGGGCAGCGGCAGCCTCTTTCCAAATGCGACGATCTCGGTGATGCTGGAAGAGCGGCGGGCGGCGTGCCGCCGCGACATGACCCAGCAGCCGGCGCCGGAGTTCAGATGACGCAGCAGATCCGCGGCATGCTCAGTGTCGCCTTCGGCGTCTCGATCTTCTCGCTGCAGGACGCCATCGTCAAAGGTCTGAGCGATACCTATCCGGTGCACGAGATCGTCGTGCTGCGCAGCTGCGTCGCGCTGCCGATCCTGGTCGCGGTCGTTCTCCTCCTGGACGCCAGGGCACTGAAGATCCGCCGCACCGGCCTCCACCTGCTGCGCGGTCTCGCGCTCTATCTTTCCTACACCGCTTATTACCTCGGCCTGGCGCGCCTGCCGATCGCCGAATCCGTCGCGCTCTATTTCACCGCGCCGTTCTTCGTGGCCTCGCTCAGCCTGCCGATGCTGGGCGAGCGCGTCAGCCTTCGAAGCTGGGCGTCGATCATCGTCGGCTTCGGCGGCGTCCTCGTGGTCGCGCGGCCGAGCACGGCGTTGTTCGAGCCCGCGGTCCTGCTTCCCATCGTCTCGGCGCTCGCCTATGCGATTTCCGCCGTCTTGACCCGCCGGCTCGGCACCACCGAGAGCGGCGGCGCGCTGGCGATATCGGCGACCCTCGTCTACATCGTCGCCGGCGGCGCCACCGCCCTCGGCCTCTCGGGCATCGAGGTTGCCGGCGACGCCCATCGCAGCGTGCGCTTTCTGCTGATGCCCTGGTCATGGCCGGGCGCCGCGGACGCCCTCCTGCTGGCGGCCTGCGGCCTCATCGCCGCCGGCGGATTCTTCTTCCTGGCCCAAGGCTACCGGCTCGCCGAAGCCAACCGCGCGGCGCCCTTCGAATACGCAGCACTGCCCTGGGGCATCCTCTGGGGTTATCTGTTCTTCGCCAACCTGCCGGACGTCGCGACCCTTGTCGGCGCGGTCGTGATCATCGGGGCCGGCCTCTATACGCTGCAGCGGCAGCCGGAGCCTCCGGCGTCGACCTTACGCGCGGCCGAACCGGCGCGTCCGGACTGAAGTCTCCCGGCGCTTAGTGCATATATGAGGAGTCCACGTCGTCGAGGACGGCCCGCATCTCGGCGAAATGCGCGAAGGCGTGGTCGTTGTAGGTGAGCCAGCCCTGCGCGGTGCGCTCGGCGACCTCGGCGGGGAGCGTGTTGAGCGGCTTGCCGGTCGAATAGGCGAGCACCAGCGTCTGGCAGGCGCGCTCGAAGTAGTAGAGGTCATGGAAGGCCTCGGCGACGGTCTCCGCCACGATCAGCACGCCGTGATTGCCCATCATCATCCGGTCCTGGTTGCCGAGCGCGCGGACGATGCGCTCGCCCTCCTCCTGGTTGTCGGCGATGCCGCCGAATCCCAGGTCGATGGCGACGCGGTTGTAGAAGCGCGCGGTGTTCTGGTCGATCGGCTTGATCTCGGGATCGACCAGGGTGGCGAGCGCCGTCGCATAGGGCGGATGCGCGTGCAGCACGCAGCGCGCCCGCGGCAGGCGCGCGTGCAGATTGCCGTGAATGCACCAGGCGGAGGCATCGGGCGCGCCGGGGCGGTCCATGGTCTCCTCGTCGGTGGAGTCGAGCAGCAGGAGGTCGCTCGCCTTGATGCGGGAGAAGTGCCGCGACTTGGGGTTCATCAGGAACTGCTTGCCATCGGCGGAGACGGCGAGGCTGAAGTGGTTGGCGACCGCCTCGTGCCAGCCGAGATGCGCCGCCATGCGAAAGACCGCCGCGAGCTCGACGCGGAGCTGCGCCTCGTCCGGCTGGGAGCTGCGGGGCTTCAGGGTGGTAGCAGCGGCCATCGATCACTCCTCCTCGTTGCGGCGTCCGCGCGCTCGCGCCCGCCGCGACAATCCTCTCATTCCAACGGAGTCGCCGTCAAATCCCCGCCCGCTTCTCCCCGCTCTCAGCGCCCGAAGCGCCGCGTGCGCTGCTGGAACGAGCGGATGGCGCGGAGGAAATCGAGCCGCCGGAACGCGGGCCAGAAGACGTCGGAGAAATAGAACTCGCTGTGGACGCTCTGCCACAGGAGAAAGCCCGACAGGCGCAGCTCGCCGCTGGTGCGGATGACCAGGTCCGGATCGGCCGAGCCCGCCATATAGAGGTGGCGCGCGATCGCCTCCTCGGTGACGCCCTTGACCAGCTCGGCCGGCGGCGTGCCGCGGCGGATCAGCTCGCCCAGCAGGCCCTTCACGGCGTCGGCGATCTCCTCGCGCCCGCCATAGGCGATGGCGATGTTCAAGGTGAGGCCGTCATAGCGGCTGGTCGCCTGCTCGACCGCCCGGATCGCCGCCAGCGTATCGCCCGGCAGCAGTTCGAGGCGGCCGACCGCGCGCACCCGGAGACGGCGCGTGTGCGTCTCCGGCGCCACCGCGAGCGCGCTGAGCTTGGCCTCGACGGCGCCGAGAATGCTGGCGACGACTTCCGGCGAGCGCATCAGGTTGTCGGTCGAGAAGACCCAGAGCGTGAGCTCGCGAATGCCGAGCTGCTCGCACCACGCCACGATGTCGTCGAGCCGCCTGGCGCCCAGCCGATAGACCGCATCCGGATCGGTGATGCCGATCTCGCGCCCATGCCGCCGGTTGCCGTCGAGGATGACCGCGATGTGGCGCGGCATCGCCTGCTGCTTGACCTCGCCCAGCAGCCGGTGCTCGTAGGCGCGATAGAGCAGATAGAGGAGAAGCGGCACTGCGGCGCCGTCATGGGCGGTCGCGGACGCGCGCCGGCGCGCGCCGCTCCACCAGGCCGCGCCGGCGGCGCAGGATAGCCCGAGCAGGGCCCCGCCGACGGTGTTGAGCGACCAACGGACATCCACCATGACCGGGGTCAGGGAGCTGACGAAGACGAGGCCGATCGCGAGCACCCAGATCGCGCCTTTGGACAGGCGTCGATCGAACCGCTCGGTCAGGAGATGGGCGCCGAAGACATAGAAGGCCGAGGCCGCGGTGGCATGTCCGCTCGGAAAGCCCGCGCCCGGCATCGACGGATGCACCAGAGCCTCGGTGATCTCCTCGAGACCCCACGACGCCAGGAGGACCGCCAGCAGCAGCCAGAGACGGCCCTGCGCCCTGACGGGAAGAGCGAGGATGAGAGCCACGGCGAGAGCGCCCAGCAGCGTCCGGTCGCCGAGCTCATGCACCCAGCCGAAAAACGCCGGCCCGGGCCACAAGCGGTGGTCGATGAGCCACGCACGGGCGGCGTGCTCGGGCAGCAGGGCCTCGTTGAGCGAGGCCACAACCGCCAGCGCCAGGAAGAGCGCCAGGCCGCCGACGAAGATCCCGAGCCAGATGTCCCTCGCCGGCCGCAGCGCCGATTCCGCGTATGTCTCTGACATTCCTACTCAGCCGATGACAGGGGGCGAGCAGATTGCGGGTTGCCCGGACGATCCTACCAATCTCCGCGCCGCAAGACATCAGCCGGGAGAGGGAAACGACGACGACGCCGGTCATCGGCGCGCGCGTGCGGATGCCACCATCCTGCCGCAATTGCGCCATGTCTCGGGCGCAAGCGGACGGTCACCGCGACAGGCTGCGGAAGGTGATCGACCAGCGGAGGGCATCCTGCTCGGCGATGCTGTGCTCCCACGCGTGCCGCGCCTCGCCGCTGAGGCGATAGAGCGAGCGCGGCGCGAGCGGCACGCTCACGCGGTCGAAGCCGCCCTCGCGCCGGCGGCGGAAGCGCAGCACCGCCGGCGCGCCGAGCGAGAGGCCGAGCACATGCTCGAAGACCGGCCGGTCGCGATGCCAGCCGATGCCGGCGCCGATGTCGTAGCGGATCAGCAGCGCCTGGGCGAGCGCCTCGGCCTCAAGGCCGGCGAAGCGCGCCGCGCGCTCGCGCAACGGCAGCAGCCAGTCCGGAATCGGCTCGGCGGGCGCGAAGCTCGCCTGGTCGAAATCATAACGCCAGCCGAAGGAGCGGGTGAGCCGCTTGCCGAGCCAGCCCTGATAGCGGAAGGGCGACAGCGTGACGGTGCCGATGCCCGCGATCAGCGCCTGCTCTTCTTCCGGCGTAACGAAACCCTCGGCCTGGGCGAGGCCGGGCAGCGACGGCGCGTCGAAGAGCGAGGATGGGAGCGGCGAGGCCATCGGCCTGATATGGGATGCCGCCGCACTCATCGCGAGGGTGCGGCGCCTCGCCATCCGTGCGGGACCCTGCCAAGCTTGGCCGATGGCGAAGATCAGCGCGGGCCTGCTGCTCTATCGGCGCGGGCGAGACGGGACCGAGGTGCTGCTGGTGCATCCCGGCGGACCGTTCTGGGCTCGGAAGGACGCCGGCGCCTGGTCGATCCCCAAGGGCGAGGCCGCCGAGGGCGAGGATCTGCTGGCGCGGGCCCGCCAGGAATTCGTCGAGGAGACGGGCTCCGCCATCGAGGGCCGCTTTCAGGCGCTGACACCGATCCGTCAGGCCGGCGGCAAGACCGTCCATGCCTGGGCGGTGGAGGGCGATTGCGACGCCGAGGCGATCCGCAGCAACACCTTCACCATGGAATGGCCGCCGCGCTCGGGCCGCCACCAGGAATTCCCCGAGGTCGACCGCGCCCAATGGTTCGACCTCGCCGCCGCGCGCGAGAAGATCAACAAGGGGCAGCTCGGCCTCCTGGCCGAGCTCGCCGCCTTGCTCGAGACCGGCGGCTGAGGCTCGCTACTGGTTGCGGCGCGCGAAGGAGACGGGATAGGCGGCGTCGCGCACGTCGATCAGCGGATCGTCCGAGGGCTCGATGCCGTCGGTGAGGTTGCCGGGCAGGAACAGCAGCTGCTTCTGCACCGCGTCGCTGTCGGCGACCGCGCCGGTGACGGTGAGGGTGCCGAGCTCGGCCACTTTGCGGTCGGCGGGCCAGGGCTTGGTCGGGTCCTTGGTGGGATCGCCGGGCTCCGCGAGCTGGGCGCGCAGGCGGAAGGTCACCGGCCCCGACTTCAGGCGGGTCGCGATCTCGTCCATGAGATAGTTCGGCGGCTTCTTCGCCGCCTCCGCCGGGGCGATGTGGACGACGTGCTCCGGCGTGATGATGTAGCGGAAGGGCTGCCGCTTGCCCGCCTTGTCGACAAAGATGAAGGCGTCGACGCCGTAATACTCCTCGTCGGCGAAGCTGTCGGGAATGCCGAGGGTGGCGAGCGCCGCCCCGACGGTGGGATGCGCCTGCAGGAACGCGTCGAGCTTGGTGGGCTTGGGCGCGCTGGGCGGGCTCGCCGCCACCGCGAGCTGCAGGTCGCGGAACTCCTCGCCGGTCGACACCGGGAAGAACTTCAGCGAATTGGAGACGATGTCGCTCTCGTCGCCGTTCGGCAGCTTGAATTTGATGGAGATGCCGTGCGGATTGGCGCCCTCGGAGCCGTCGGGAACATCGGGGAAGCCGCCCGAATCGGAGAAGCGCACGGTGACGGGGATGCTGGCGCCGGAGAACAGCGGCGAGACGCTGAGCGCCGCCGCGTCGGGCGTCGCCTTGAAGCTGCCCTCGGTGACGATGCCCTTGGCATGATTGGCGCGGAAGCCAGGATGGACGCCATAGACCTTCTCGAAGGCGTCGACGATCTCGGTGCCGATATCGTCGTCCGCCCAGGCGGGTGCGGTCGAGATCGCAATCGACAGCAACGCCGTCGCGAGCGCGGCGCCGGATTTGCCCTGGCTCATTCTCCGATTTCTCCCGGTTCTGGAAAGCAGCGCAGGTGAGAGCTAGCGGCGCCGCGCCAATGCCGCTAGGGCGATCTTGCTGAATTCTCCGTGAGCCGCGGAACCAGCCGGAAGTCTAGTTCTTGTTTTGTTCTTAGCCCAGCATCGGCGATCTGCTCGCCATTCCGGCTGCTCTCGATTCGCCCCAGTGAGAGTCCAGCGCCGACAGGCCGGGGATGTTTCCACTGGCACGCCGAGCTCCTGGGAAAGCGAGATCGCCTCAGACCGCCACCGCGTGGCGGCCGGCCGCAGGATCGAGATAGGCATCGAAGGCGGCGGCGACGCAGCGCAGAAGCGCGCGGGACTCCTCGGGCACGTTGACGACGCGGCCCGCGACCTCGACGAGACCGTCCGCCGCCAGCGGCGCGAGCGCCGCGAGCGCGCCATCGAGCGCCCCCGCGGCGAGCCCGTACCGGCGCAGCACGGCGGCGACATCGACGCGGAGATCGCACATCAGCCGCTCGATCAGGTGGCGGCGGAGCCGGTCATCGGCATCGAGGGCGACGCCGCGGGCGGTGGGAAGAGTTCCCGCTTCCACCGCGCGGCGCCACAGCCCGAGATCCGCCGCGTTCTGCACATAGCCCTGGGGCAGCTCGCCGATGGCGGAAGC
>DATKPX010000514.1:0-2977 GCA_035523855.1 Allostellaceae bacterium | reverse complement strand
TCCGGGCCGTAAGCCTGCGCCACGATCGGAAAGACCAGGAAGCTCAGCACCAGATAGGTGAAGCGCTCGACCGCATAGATCGACATCACGCGGAAATAGCGCAGCTTCGGCGCCAGTGCCGGAAGCAGCCGGTCGAGCCGCAATCCGGCGGCCGCCCCGATGCTAGCTCTCATCATCGGCGCCGAGAACGGCGCGCATCCGGCGCTTGGCCACCGCCACGCCGGCGAAGGCATCGATCATGCCGCCCGAGGCCGCCGGCGGCACCGAGCGGCTGATCGTCCCCTCGCGCCACAGGCTCTGCAGCGGAAAACGGTGCGGCCGCAGGATGGCGGCGACGATGCGGCCGATCGCCTGCCGCGGCGCCAGCTCCGAATGGGCGGCATGGCCCTGGTCCTCCGAGTGCGGGAAGCACCCGTAGGTCTCGGCCTCGAGCCGCGTCGGCCGCTCCAGGAAACGCTCCAGCGCCGCTATCGAGAACGGCTTCAGCGCCTGCAGCAGCGCCTCGGGGCCGAGACCGAGGGCGCGTGCGTTGCGCACGAGGATCTCGGCGAAGGCCAGGATCGCCGCCTGCTGAGGCTGCGCGCCCCAGGCGATCGCCGCGCTGTTGCGCGCCTCCCGCAGGGCGCAGACGACCCGGCCGGTCGCCGGATCGCGCTCATAGCCCCGGAGCGAGCCGTGATCGGCGGCGAAGAAGATCTCGACCACCGAGCCGTTCGGATGCCGCTCCTCCTCCACGATGCCACGCTGCGCCGGCATGTAGGAGACGAACGCGCCGGCCGTCGCGTCGGACGGCGTCCGGTAGAGGCTCAAATAGAAGCCCAGCAGGCCCTGCGACGGCAGGCGGCCCTCGGCGGCGAGCGCGCGGCCGAGCGCCAGCTGCAGCCGGCCGTGCCAGCCCACATCGACGATCGCCGCGCCGCCGGACCAGAACCCCATCTCCTCGAGATAGCTCAGCAGCGCCAGCCGCCGCTCGGCCGCCGTCGCCAGGATGCGGCGGAGGATCTGTGGATGCAGCAGCAGCGCCGTCGCCCGCGCCACGCCGATCTCGTCGAGGAGGCGCGACCCATCCTCGGCGGAGAGTCCCTCTTCCGCCAGTGCGTCGGCGCAATCGCCGGCATCGAGATCGACGCGCGCCAGCATCGTCGCCAGCGTCGTCTTGCCGGGATGCTGCAGCATCCAGTCCAGCGCCGTCGCATCGAGCGCGCGCACGGAGGGGAGAAAGAGCGCCTGCCGCGAGGCGTAGAGATAGCGACACTCGACCGGCCGATCGAGAAGCGGCAGCAGCCGGCGCGCCACCGCGCACATGATCTGGCCGTCGCGCGCCAGGAAGTGGAGCGCCGGGAGCCCGCGGCGGCGCGCTTCCAGCAGCGTCCAGAGGACGAAACCGGTCACCAGCGGACCGCCGATCTCCGCGCCGCCTTGCCACACAGCGCGGCGATGGCCGTCGGCGGCGGTTCCCAGCAATCGCGCCGCCCGCACGGCGCCGGCGATCGCCGCGGTCACCGGCGGATCCTCGCCGCTTCCGCCGAGGCTGATCTCATCCCCCCGGAGCTGGGTCGCCGGCAGGTGGAAAGAGGCGAGCCCCGCCGAGCGCGCGTTGCGCACGTCGGAGATCTCGCTGTCGCCGACATGGAGCACGCGGCAGCCCGCCAGCGCCGGCAGCCGTCGCAGGATCAGCGGATAGACGGTCCCCGCCGCCTTGGTCTTTCCGAGCTCCGAGGAAAGATAGATGTCCTCGGAGCCGATCTTGACGCCGTTGGCATGCAGCAGCCGCTCGATCATCCAGCGCGGGAAATAGGTGTCGCAGACGATGATGCGGTGCCGCGTCACCTCGGCCGCGGCGTTGAACCAATCGATCGTGCGCCGCACCGGCGAGGTCATCCGGAACTCGATCCCGGCCTCGATGGTGACCGCCGTCTCGGCCGCATCCGCCGTCCAGCCGAGCTCGGCGCCGAGACGCTGATAGATCTCCGCCAGCGTCACTTCGGCGCCGCGCTTGCCGGCGCGCAGCTCGCGTTCCACCGCCGCGCGCTTCTCCCGCCATTCACCGCTGGTGCCGGACCAGAGGCCGCTGTCGCGCAGCGCCGGGGCCGCAAGAGCGAAAAGCTCCGCCGGGTGCGCAAAGGTCCGGGTGATCAACGTGTCGAAGAGGTCGCAGGAGAGCACG
The DNA here is from genome assembly GCA_035523855.1 of Allostellaceae bacterium. Taxonomy (GTDB): domain Bacteria; phylum Pseudomonadota; class Alphaproteobacteria; order ATCC43930; family CGMCC-115725; genus DASZHJ01. The sequence continues at coordinate 810 of DATKPX010000514.1, read as the reverse complement.
GTCTGCGCATCGAGCGCAGGAAACTCCAGCGACGCGGAGCGGCGACCGCGCGTCACCTGGGGACTGGCCGCTTCGGATACCGCCGGTGCAGACGAGATGCTCATGCTCGGCTCGATGCCGCCGATCAATAGCGCCGAGAATAGGATCCCGGCGTTTCTATCGCGGTCGCGGGCGCCTTCTCGACCAGATGCCGTCGGTGTTCCCGCAGGAAGAGGAACGCTCCGTAAATCTGCTGCACCACCTTGCGCTGATGGAATTTCATGTCGCCCAGCATGCGGCGCAGCAGATGCGGCACGTAGAGGCGGCGCATCTCGGGATTCATCGTCAGCTTCAGATAAACCGCGCCGGAGCCGATGTTGTAGACGCGGATCAGGTTCCGCGCCTCGCTCGGCTTGCGGCCGTGATGGTGCGAGACGGTCGGACCGGGAAAATAGCCGCCGGACCAGCCCAGGGCGCCGACCCGGGTCAGCATGTCCCAGTCCTCGGCGGGAAACGCCGTGCCGGATCCCAGCCGCTCGTCGAAGCCGCCGGCGCGCTCCAGCGCCTGGCGGCGGAATGCCATGTTGGCGCCCTGGATGATGCCGCAGGGCACCGGCCGCTCGGCGGGGAAACGCTGCTCGGCATCGGACTCGTTGATCGTCAGCGGAAAATCGCTGCGGTCGTGCAGCATGATGCGGCCGCCGGCGAATCCCAGCGCCGGGTCGGCGAAGATGCCGCGGTACTGCTCGATAAAATCCGACTGGATGTAGCAATCGTCGTCGGTGAAAATCAGCACCTCGCCGCGGGCGGCGCGCGCGCCGGCATTCCGGG